>JAJXXG010001055.1 GCA_021781255.1 Acidobacteriota bacterium | reverse complement strand
CGGCTTCAGCCGTGCCACTCAAAGCACATAAAATCAGGGGTTTTAACCCCTGAGGGATGGGTTTTCTCAAGCTGATGGCATTTATGCAACCAACTCTAGTGTCCTGAATCTAATCTTCGCATCATAAGCGCGCTGTCATCCTGAACGGAGGTTGCCGCTGCGACCGAAGTCGAAGGTCCCGCGGTTGCTCTTCAACGAACTTCGGATTCACCACACTAGCTCTTAAGTGTAAATGCGCAGAGCCGTGACAGCGTAAGACGGTAGTGGGTCAGTTTGAAGTTGTCTTGAAAGGGCACGGCTTCAGCCGTGCCGTAAGTTGTCCAAAGTGAGGCCGGCTTTAGCCGCTGAGGGATGGTTTTTATCAAACTGACCCAGCACCTGTAAGACGCGTATAGCGCCAGCGCCCTCATTGGAAGTTGCATTGAAAGGGGCCGCGTTGCCGGCGCGCCGGGAAAGTTAATAACAGGCTCTAGTTTCCGCTGGGAGCGCCGGGCACAAGATTGAGCGGCTCGTTCAGAGTGAACTGCAGCACAGTGCCGTAATCCAGGTCGGCCTGCGGATGGCTGATAAGCAGATGCGCAGTGATGACGCCGGCGCCGATGATGGTCCCGGCCAGCGCGCCGCCGGGCCCGCCGAGGAGGGCTCCCGTAACCGCGCCTGCTCCCACCGCGCCGCCATATTCAATGCCGTCTCTCTTCATGCGCGACCCGGGCGTGATGGCGCCCTCGCTGTCGACGTGGATTTTGGAGCCGGGAGCGCCGCTGGTCTGGGCATAAATATGGAAGCGCGAGCCGTCTGCCAGAATCACTGTTTCAGGCCGCAGGAGCATGGAACCGTGGCCGCCGAAATGTCCGCTCGATACTCTGACCAGTGTCCCGTCGATCTCGGCGCCGGCGGGAATCAGAACCTGGCCGTCCTGGATCACATCGGAAGCAACGCGCGTGCGGAACCGCTCGCCGCCCTGGCTGTCAGCCGTCGAGAGACGATCGAGCAAACGGGCACGGATGGTGGTTCCTTCGCCGAGCGTGCCTGGAGGCAGTGGCGTCGGGTGCACGATGTCGCCGTCAGGATCGTTCATGTATGTGCGCTGATTCAGATTAGGCTGATTTGAGTTTGATTCTGTAGGCGTCTCGGGCGCCACCAGCACAATGCCGTCGTCGGTGCCGTCAACCTCGGCTGGTGCTGAGGAGTACAGCGCACCATCCTCAAGATAGGTCTGCGAACTGCGCTGTGCCTCAGGTTGCGTGTGCGCCGGTCGACTGGGCGAAGGCTTCCGCGCGGGCGACGGTTTCGCCGCCGGCTGGGGATTGGGCGTGGTGATGGTGTCGTCAGGAGGAGGATTGGAAGCTCCCTCGTAGGGGCTCGTCTGGCTCGCCTGCGCTGCCAACGCGGCCGCGGTTGCGGCCAACAGGGCGTACACAAAAATGGTCCGCTTCATCCCGATCTCCTTTTCGCGAGCAAAGCTCGCCCGGGCTGCCTTAAACCCGGTTGTGACCCAAAAAGTTCCTGGCGCTCTGTCTTTGGCGGCAGAGTACAGGCATAAACCTCTCCAAATTAAGCGTAGCTCCACATCGAGGAAGATTGTTCTGGCGCGTAACCTATGGGTGCCTTGTGCGGCAAGAATCAACAGCGTTACCCTCCGCCTGCTTTCGCTTTAGCTTTTCTGCGTGTGACCACCGCTATAGGGGCCGTGTAAGCCCGGTTTGTTAAAATCCGTAGGGATAGAAGCACTTTTCCATGCCCAATTTCGCGGGACGGGGAGGTGGTTTTGTGCACACGCACGGACTTTTGCATACCATTCGAAGCGCCGCCGGACAAGCTCTTACCGTGGGCCACCGTCCCCCGATGCCTCAACCACTGAACGCCCGGCTGCAACACCGCATTGTGAGGAGCGATATGACTGAGATTGTTGCCATTCGTGCCCGTGAAGTTCTCGACTCACGCGGCAATCCGACCGTGGAAGCCGACGTGATTCTGGAAAGCGGGGCCTTGGGCCGCGCCATTGTGCCTTCGGGCGCTTCTACCGGCGAGCATGAGGCCGTGGAACTGCGCGACGGCGACAAAAGCCATTACCTCGGCAAGGGCGTGCTGCAAGCGGTTGAAAACGTTGAAACCGTAATTGCGCCGGAACTGGAAGGCATGGACGCAGCCAACCAGCGGCTGATCGACCAAACCATGATTCAGCTCGACGGCACGCCCAACAAGGGCAAGCTGGGCGCCAACGCCATTCTGGCTGTTTCCATGGCCGCGTCGCGCGCAGTGGCTCAAACGCTGGAGGTTCCGCTGTATCGCTATCTGGGCGGAGTGAATTCGAGCGTGTTGCCCACGCCGATGCTCAACGTGCTCAATGGCGGCGCCCACGCCGACTCGAACGTCGATTTTCAGGAGTTCATGATCATGCCTGTGGGCGCAGAGCGCTTCAGCGATGCGCTGCGCTGGGCGGCCGAGACCTTTCACACTCTCAAGAGCGTGCTGAAGAAGAAGGGCTACAACACAGCCGTGGGCGACGAAGGCGGATTTGCTCCTTCGCTCAAGTCGAACGGCGAGGCCATCGAACTGATTCTCGAAGCCATCGAAGCGGCCGGCTACAAGCCTGGCGAGCAGATCGCCATCGCGCTCGATCCCGCGTCAAGCGAATTTTTTGACAAGGAAAAGAACAAGTACGTCTTCAAGAAGAGCGACAAGCGCGAACTGACCAGCGCTGAGATGGTGAGCTTCTACGACAACTGGACGCGCCAATACCCCATTGTCTCGCTCGAAGACGGATTGGCCGAGGACGACTGGGAGGGATGGCGCATCCTGACCGACAAATTGGGCGGGCGAATCCAACTGGTTGGCGACGACATCTTTGTCACCAACGTGAAGCGTCTGCAGCGCGGCATCGAGGAGGGCGTGGCCAACTCGATCCTGATCAAGGTGAATCAGATCGGCACCGTCACCGAGACGTTGGAAGCGATTGAACTGGGCCGCCGTTACGGCTATACGGCCGTGATGTCGCACCGTTCCGGCGAGAGCGAAGACACCTTCATCGCCGATCTTGCCGTGGCCACCGGCGTGGGCCAGATCAAGACCGGCTCGGTAAGCCGCACCGACCGCATCGCCAAGTACAACCAGTTGCTGCGCATCGAAGAGGAATTGGGCTCGGGCGCGGTGTATCTGGGGCTGGAAAGCCTGAACTATAACGACTGAGCCGGCAGATTGCATCGGTCAAAACAAATTGAGGGGGCGAGTCCCCCTCAAATCAGGTTGCTGAAGAACCCGCTGTTTTGAAAGGGCACGAGTTTACTCGTGCCGCAAACCTGGCAAAATGAGCGCGGTTTTAGCCGCCGAGGGTTGTATTTCGACTCCTGCTGAACTTTGCAGCAGTCTGAATTTCTGTTTATTCATCGCAAATTTTCAAGTTGTATCGCCCAGATCCGAGCCGGCTCAGTGCCATCCGTGCTCAGGCTGTGATGCCGCCGCTGTCGAATGCCTTCGCCTCGGCGCCGCTGCGCCCCGAGATCCTGTGCCAGAACTTCGAGGGCCAGTTGGGGTCCATGCATGGCCGCTCGATGAGCAGATAGGAGGCCAGAGAAATCACCATGACCGGAAGCGCGGTAACCAGAAGCTGAATAGCGTAGTTAGTAAGAAAGTCGAAATTGGGAACGATACAGCGGCGCGTCCACTTGAAAAAAACCGCAATCATTTGGAAGTGCATGAGGTAAATCGAGTAACACATGCCGCCGATGGTCGCGATCCAGGCGTTCGAGAAAAAGCGGCGCAACAGAACGCCGCGTAGTGCCCCTGTGCATAGCAGCGCCATGGTCCAGGGCATGATGACATGCGTATACGCGAAGGTGCGGGGCATTTCGAAAGTCAATGCCAACCCCGCAAATCCGGCTGCATCCCATAGGAACGACGGGGTAATGCTGTCTCTCTCGACAACGTACAGATCGGCCGGACCGGTTCTGCATCTCTCTTAACATGTGGTAGAGCAGCACGCTCATGATCGCGACAAAACGCAGTCCATCGATCTCTGGGATCCATCTGCCATCGCGGGTCACCCGCCGTATGCGATCGATAAGCATAGGGTGTTCGTAGTTTATAACGGCAATGCGCCCGCTCATAAGCGTCCCCTTGTGCTGACGATCCTCGACGGATGGGGCTATCGCGCTGCAACTGCGAACAACGCCATCGCGCTGGCTCGCTAGCCTTCCTGCGACAAGCTGCTGCGCGAGTTTCCTGACACGCTCATTCATGCCTCGGAGCATTTTGTAGAATTGACTGACGGGCAGATGCGCAACAGCGTCGCCCGGCAGAGGCAAAATTCGAGCGAGTCAGCCCTGAGAAAAGGGATTCTCTGTAAGAATGTTCTGGAACCCATCGCGGTCAAGAAGCAAATACGTAATTCCTCGTATGTTTGAGCGCTCGGGCGATTTCTTTGAAAGCCGGTCAAGATAAGCATGACAAAACCCCAGAAGTTTGGTTTGTCCATGGTTGCAGCGGGGGCCATTGTATTTCTTGTCTTAAGCATTAACTGGGTGTCCAGCTCTCCCGCCTCGATGATGGATTTTAGAACGACCTACGGTAGCGCGCGCTGCCTCCTCCGGCATTGTGACCCATACAATCCGAATGATGTGTTACGGATCTACCACGCAGAGGGAGGAGAACGTCCGTCGGACTCCGACTCAGACCGCTTCATTTTGTCTCGAAATCTATACTTCCCGACCGAATTCCCGATCACCGTCCTGTTTGCGCTTTTGCCCTTTAATCTGGCGCAACTGTTTTGGTTCGCACTCACTGCGGGAAGCTTTATTCTTGCATCGTTCCTGATGTGGAATCTTGCGGCCGACCAAGCGCCCGAACTCGCAGGCGGCCTGCTCGGACTTCTTCTCGCCTCTTCCGTGCAGGTCATCTATTACGGCAACCCGGCTGGCATCTCCATAGGCCTTTGCATGGTGGCCGTCTGGTGCTTTCTTCGTGACAAGTTTGTGCCCGCCGGCATCCTGTGTCTTGCCGCCAGCCTTGCTCTCAAGCCGCATGACGCCGCCTTGGTCTGGCTCTATTTCCTGCTTGCGGGAGGAAGCTATCGAAGGCGCGCGCTGCAGACACTGGCGGTCCTGGCCGCGTTCAGTCTACCTGCAATTCTGTGGACCACGCACATCTCGCCGCACTGGATCCATGAACTGCGCTCAAATTGGCAGGCACTCTCGGTCCACGGTGCGGGAGCCGATCCTGGACCCACCGCGATCGATAATCACGGCACCCTGTTGATTACGAACTTGCAGTCGGTCTTCGCGGTGTTTCGCGATGACCCGCGCTTTTATAACCTCGCAAGTTATCTGGTCTGCGCGCCGATGCTGCTTGCATGGGCAGTTGTAACTTTGCGCGCGCGCATCACGCCGGCCACGACATGGTTTGCGCTCGCGGCGATCGCCCCACTTTCCATGCTTCCTCTGTACCACCGGATCTACGACGCCAAACTCGTTATGCTGACGATTCCTGCCTGCGCACTTCTGTGGGCCGAACGCGGCCGAACTGGGCGGATCGCGCTCCTGATCAATGCGGCAGGCTTCGTGCTGATCGCAGATTATCTGTGGTCGATTTATCTTGATGTCCTGATCGAATTGCGCCTCCTGCCCGCGGCTCACCCCGGGCCTTTACTGAGCGCCACGCTGCTTTTCCCACTGCCGCTCATCCTGCTGACCATGGGAGCTTTTTATTTATGCATCTATGCACGGCGCACGTTTCATCCTCTATTTCTGGAGTAATCCAGGCTAAGACTACGCTTGGCAGTCGGTGGCGCCGCATTGCGTGCGGTTTCTCTCAGGCAAGATCTCTACAACGGCCAAGGAAGCCAAATGACAGCGATTCCGCCGTCGCCATTGCCTTTCTCGTGTGCCTGCGCGAAGAGTAACTGTTCACTCGCAAGGATGACCGCGTGTTTCTTCTAAATCACATTGCGGCAAGGAGCACACATCACACCTTAGCCGAGCAGGTTATTCTGAGAGAGAATTCTACAATTGAGTCTGAGGTATCTTCTTCGTGCCCAAACCTCCTCTTGTGCTGACGATCCTCGACGGATGGGGCTATCGCGCCGAAACTGCGAACAACGCCATCGCGCTGGCTCGCAAGCCCACATACGACAAGCTGCTGCACGAGTTTCCTGACACGCTCATTCAGGCCTCGGAGCATTTTGTAGGACTGCCTGACGGGCAGATGGGCAACAGTGAAGTGGGCCACCTGAACATCGGCGCCGGACGAATTGTGCAAATGGACATTACACGCATCGATGCGCTGATTGCGTCGGGCGAGTTCCAAAAGAATCCGGCGATTGTGCAGGCAATGGAGCGGGCGCGCGAGGGCGGGCGGCAACTGCACCTGTTCGGGCTGGTATCGGACGGCGGCGTGCATTCACATCAGGAACACCTCTACGCGCTGCTGCGCATCGCGCGCGAATACGGCGTGGAGCGGGTCTTTGTGCACGCGTTCATGGACGGCCGCGACACCGGGCCCACCTCCGGCGCTGGTTACATTGCGCACCTTGAGCAGAAGATGCGCGAATACGGGGCCGGAAAACTGGCCACCGTGAGCGGACGCTACTACGCCATGGACCGCGACCGGCGCTGGGAGCGCGAACGCAAGGCCTTTGATGCGATGGTGAACGGCAAAGCCGAGGGCGGAGCGTATCTCAAGGCCGTTTCGCGTATCAGGGAGTGCTACAACAGCAGAACGACCGATGAGTTTCTGGTTCCCTTCGTGTTGACCGATGCGGCAGGCAAGCCGGTGGGGCAGATTCGAAACGACGACGTTTGCATCAACTTCAACTTTCGCGCCGACCGCGCCCGCCAGATCACGCGCGTGCTGGCGCGCGAGAGCGGATTGAACAAACAGGGCGGACGGGACCTCGAAGGCTGGGAGGCGCTCGACGAGACGATCCCGCGCCGCGAGATTCCGAAAGGCTTGCACTACGTGTGCATGGCGCAGTACGACAAGCTCTACGAGCTGCCGCTGATTATTCTTCCGGAATCGATGGACAACATTCTGGCCAACATGCTGGCGCAAAACCACATGCGTAACCTGCGCGTGGCCGAGACGGAGAAGTTCGCGCACGTAACGTACTTTTTCAACGGCGGCATCGAAACTCCCTTCCCCGGCGAGGAACGCATGCTGATTCCGTCGCTCAAAGTTGCCACTTACGACCTGGCGCCCGAAATGCGCGCCGAGGCCATCGGCGATGCGGTGGTGAAGGCGGTAAACGACACGGCATTCGATCTGATCGTGGTGAACTTCGCCAATGCCGACATGGTGGGCCACTCGGGCAAGCTGGAACCGACCATCAAGGCCATCGAGGCTGTGGATGCGCAACTGGGGCGGATTTACAAGGCCATCAAGGAGAGGAATGGGGGTTGGCTGATCACCGCCGACCACGGCAACGCCGAAATGATGGTGGACCCTGTGACCGGCGGCCCACACACGGCGCACACCACCAATCCGGTACCGCTGATTTATGTGGCTGAGGATGCCAGCCACTACCGGTTGC
>JAJXXG010001205.1 GCA_021781255.1 Acidobacteriota bacterium | reverse complement strand
CTTACAGGCCGCGATGCGACCGATGGGCTGCTACCGGAACTGACAATGCCGGTGTTGATCGTGTGGGGTGCAGAGGACCGCATTACCCCGATCAGCCAGGGCGAGAAAATGCACAGCCTGATCCCACAATCGCAATTGGAGGTGATTCTCGGCTGTGGTCACCTTGCCCCCAGCCAGTGCGTCGCGCAGGTCGGGCCGGAGGTAGTGGAGTTTGTGAAGCAGTAGGGAAGATTTAGGGCGCCATCCAAGATGTTCGCTTACCGGACTCGTTTCATCATGCCGATTGGTCACAAACGGGTGGGTATGGATTGGTCCGCACCCACCCGTTGCTGTTTCACCTCGCCGCACGTCAGGGGCCTTAGAAGCTTACTCGTGCGCTCACCTGGATTTCTCTGCCGGGGGTTGCGACCTCGGTAATGCTGCCGAAGTTGGATGTGTTCACAAACCTGTTAGGGATTCCCAGGTTGGTGTGGTTGAGAGCATTGAAGAACTCGGTGCGGGCTTCAAACCGGGCCTTCTCTGACAGTCCAATCTCACGAACCAATCCAAGGTCCATAGTTTGCAGTCCGGGGCCGTAGACCGAGTTGCGGCCCACGTTGCCATAGGTATAGGCAGGCGGCGTAGCAAAGGCGCCGGGGTTGAGCCACGTGGTCGAGTTCCGCGTGCCCTGGCCAAAGACCTTGGCTCCAGTCAGGTTGGCGCGGATGGGATTCTCTCCCACAACAGTGCCCGCGTTTGCGGTGTCGCCGAAGACGGAGATCGTGAGGGGGAATCCGGTTTGTACCTGGTAAACCATGGAACCGCGCCAGTCGCTGGTCAGGGTCCGCACCAGGCGGCTCGTGCCGATGGCGCGCGGGCTGTAGACAGCGCTGACGGCAACCCTGTGGCGGATGTCGCATGCCGGACCCTTCTCCGCGTTCAGGTCGTCGTTGTTTTGGGGTACCGCGGACTCGAACATGGGCGAACGGAAGTCAGGCGCGTTCTCAAGCGACTTGGCAAACGTGTAATTTGCCAGGAAGCTGAAGCCGCTTTCATAACGTCGGCGGACGTTCACGTAGCCCGCGTCATACCAGCTCTGCGAGGTGTTCTCGAGGCGGTTGATCGTGCTAACGGGGAAGGTTGTACTGGCGACAGTTGTCGAGGATGGGAAGACCGAGTTATTAACAAAGCTGATCTTGGGGAAGGGGCGGCGCGGTTGAATCAGACCCGCTCCAGGCTGCGCATTGTTGATGAGGTGAGAGCGCTGAAGATGAAAACCCCCCGCGCCCAGGTAGCCGACTTCGACGGTGGTTTCAGCGCCCAACTGCTTCTCGAGCGATACGCTCCACTGCTGAATGTATTCAGGCGGCGCGTGCAACTGAATTGAGTTAAATGCAACCACGGTGGTGCCCAGAACTGGCGCGGGAAAATCGAGCGTGGGGATGCTGGGAATAAACGGATCGCTTTGCGAGGTCATGGGGAAGACGTAAGGCACGTTGTGGCGCTGGTTGCACCAGGTGTTCATGTCCACGGGAGTGTAGAAGATGCCATATGCGACATGTGCTACTACTCCCAGACGAGGCAGGCTCTGAGCCAGACCAAGGCGGGGGGCAAAGTTGGTGTGGTTGGCATACATGAGGCCTTTCGGATAACCGTTCTGCCCGCCAATAAAGACCTTTGGCGCGCCACTGCTCAAGTCCAGGTTGGTGTTTGTATATTTGATATCGACCAGCGGGCTCATGAACTCATACCGCAAGCCATACGTAAGCGTAGTCGTCGGTGTCAACCGCCATGCATCCATTGCAAAGCCGTCCGCGTACCACTGCCGCAGGTTCATCTGCGGTACGCCTGCCTGGCCCTGTCGTGCCGCGGGCAACCCAAGAAGGAAACTGGCCAGAGCGGAGCCAGATTGGCCGTCGTTCAGCGCGTACTCTGTGGTAAATCCATTCGTGTACTGATAAAATCCGCGATTCTGAAAGAACGCCCACATGGGCCAGATGAACTTCTGGTAGGCCCCGCCAAACTTGGCGCTGTGCCGCCCGATCTGCCAATTGAGCGTGTCACGTCCCTCGACCACGGTATCCCAGGCATGCATCGGCGTGGATATGTAGTTGTCACCCATTGGTGAATAGCCCTGAACGGCGAAATAGGGAGCACCCCAGGCTGCCGGACCGCCAAAGCCCGTTCCGGTAATGCCCAGTTGGCTGATGATGTCGTTCTTGTTTGCACTCTCAGTGGAGTGCATCATGACGAGCCGTGAGATAGCCCCTGAAGCCATGTTGACCATATGCGTGGAAAATACATGATTCCAGGCGAGAATTCCCTGCTGTGACAGATCGTCGTGATAGAAGCCGAAGCCCGGCAGCCCTTCCGGCATGAAGCCATGCTCGCCACCGGCCGAGTAGCGGAAGAAGGCAATGTCGCCGTTTGCGAAGTTATGGTCAATGCGAACGGTTCCCTGGTCGTTGTTCATCCGCTGTTTGCGCATATCCAGGTAGTTGTTGGCATCGTTGCCGGCTCCCACTACGGTTGGTTGACCCATCGTCGTCGAACTGCCCATATTATTTGTGTTCGGCTGCGGAGTGTATTTGTTCAGCATGATGAAGGCGGCCTGTGTCAGTCGCCCGGGCGGAATGACATTCTTGACGCCGTTGTAGGCGAACTGCTCGCGGATGTACTTAGGGTTCGACTTGCTTACAGGAAGGCTGGGGTTGAAGTTGGGATTGGTGGTTGTTGTGTTCGGGTCATAAATATCTACGCCACTTTGACTGAAGTCGCCGGCGGCTTCGGCAGCGGTTGGCACGGTATCCACCATGGTCATGTTTTCAACGTTCCGCAGGGCCTCATAGTTCAGAAAGAAGAAAGTCTTGCCTGCATGCCACACGGGCCCGCCGATCGACGCGCCAAAGTTGTTTTGCACCAGGAAGTTTGAGCCGCCCATCTGGTTGAAAGAGTGGGCATCCATGGCGCCGTTGCGCAGGAATTCGTAAGCTGTGCCGTGGAAGCGGCTGGACCCTGAGCGCGTGACGATGTTGATCTGTCCGCCTCCGGCCCCTCCCATGTCAGCCGAATAGCTGCTCGTGTCAACCTGAAACTCCTGCACGGCGTCAGGCGAGAGGCTCAGGTTCTGCGTGCTGAAGGTGGGGTCGGTGTTGGTGGCTCCATCCAGCAGGAAATAGTTGCCATTGGGGCGGCTTCCGCCAATGCTGACTGCAGACCGCTGGCCAGGGCGCCAATAGAGCGGGTTCATGTCGCCTGTTCCTGCGCCATGGCCTACGTGCGCACCCGGTACGGTCAACACCAGGTCGATGAGCATGCGGCCGTTCAGGGGGAGGGAATCTATCGAGTGTTGATCGACCACTTCACCAACGCTTGCATCCTGCGTCTTGAGGAGTTCGCCCGCAGCTCGGACTGTGACGGATTGGGCATCGCTGCCCACGCGCAGTTGAAGGTCAAGAGTGGCTTGCTGGCCCACCTCGAGATTGATTGTCTGAGCCGCCTGTTGGAAGCCGGCGCTTTCTACATCCAGCTTATACGCGCCCGGTTGCAGACCCGCAATCTCGTAGAGCCCGGCTTCGTTGGCGACGACTTCGCGCTCAGCGCCCGTGCCGGTGGCCGTGATGTGAACGTGTGCACCTGCGATTGGGCGGTGTTCCGGGTCAAGAATCGACCCGCGCACTACCGCGAAATTGCTCTGTGCCCTGGCTGTGATCAGGGCGATCGCAAGGCAAAATACAACGCATGCTGACCTTCGAATCATGGCTCTCCTCAAACGGGACAATTTTCTTACGGTGCCAACTGGCCCCGCGCCATCCAGGTTCAGGCGCAGGAGACGCACAGGACACTCCAGGGCGCCTGACGCGTTGGCAAAGCTCGCTGTATACACAGGTTAAGGAAGTAGTTCCGGGCCAGAGCGCGCTCTGCGCCTCTGGCAGTAGTCTCTTCGGCGTCTTCGCTGGTTTGCGACACTCCGAAGGCGCTCAGGTTGTCCCGCGTTTGGGTACTGACCAACCCTAACGGTCAAGAAGGAAAGGTGTCATCATTCGGCAGTTGGACACCCGTCTCAACCATTCGATGGAGAGAAATGCAAGAGGCCACTCTGCTGAACAGAATGGCCTCCTGGGCGGTGCGAATCGGATTGCCCAAAGTTTGTAGACCTACACTCCGATCACGGAACAGAGTTCCTTCACGGCCGCGGCGCTCTTTTTCAGCGCTGCATCCTCTTCTGGAGTGAGCTTGATCTCAACGATCTTCTCCAAACCGGCCGCGCCCAGCTTGCAGGGAACGCCGATGTAGAAGCCGTCGATGCCGTACTCGCCCTGCAGGAAAGCCGCGCACGGCAGGATCTTCTTCTTGTCCTTGAGAATCGCCTCGACCATTTCCACGGTTGCCGCCGAAGGCGCGTAGTACGCACTGCCGGTCTTGAGGTACTTCACGATCTCAGCGCCGCCGTCGCGTGTGCGCTGCACCAGTTGCTCCAGGCGCTCGGGGGCGATGAGCTCGGTGATGGGAATGCCTGCCACTGTCGAGTAGCGGGGAAGCGGCACCATGGTGTCGCCGTGGCCGCCGAGTACGAAAGCGGTCACGTTCTCTACGCTCACATTCAGTTCTTCCGCAATAAAAGTGCGGAAGCGCGCCGAATCCAGCACGCCGGCCATGCCGATGACCCGCTCGCGGTTGAAGCCCGCCTGCCGATAGGCAGCCTGGGCCATTGCGTCCAGCGGGTTTGAGACGATAATCAGAATGCACTCGGGCGACTGCGCAACCACCTTTTGCACTACGTCCGACATGATCTTGAAATTGGTGTGCAGCAGGTCGTCGCGGCTCATGCCGGGCTTGCGTGGCAGGCCCGCGGTAATCACCACAATGTCGGAGTTGGCCGTGGCAGCGTAATCGTTCGACCCGGTCACATGTACATCGCGTTTTTCGATCGGCATGGCTTCCAGCAGATCCAGCGCCTTGCCCTGCGGCACTCCCTCAACCACGTCAACCAGCACAACATCTGCCAGTTCTTTGGCCGCAATCCAGTGCGCGGCCGTGGCGCCCACGTTGCCGGCACCCACAATACTGACTTTCTTCCGCATGACTTCTTCTCCTCGGGGGATTCAGTCCCCCTGTCTCTGTTTGTGTTACATATTGCCAATAATGCGGGTGGCAAACTCGCTGGTGCCCACCTTGGTGGCCCCGGCGGTCTGACGCTCGAAGTCGTACGTCACAAACTTTTGCAGAATCGTCTTTTCGAGCGACTGCTCGATCAGCTTCGCCGCTTCCTTCCAGCCGATGAAGTCAAGCATCATCACGCCCGACAAAATTACCGATCCGGGGTTGATGACGTCCTTATCGGCGTACTTGGGCGCGGTGCCGTGCGTGGCCTCAAACACCGCGTAGCCGTCGCCGATGTTGGCGCCGGGCGCGATGCCAAGGCCGCCGACCTGTGCTGCTGCCGCATCGGAGATGTAGTCGCCGTTCAGGTTTGAGGTGGCCAGCACGCTGTAGTCCGCCGGACGGATGATGATCTGCTGGAAGATGGAATCAGCGATGCGGTCGTTGACCAGCACTTTTGACTTCCATGCTCCATTGCCGTGCGACTGGCCGATGGAATCCAGCACCCCTTTTACTTCCGCATACACCGAGTCGCGGAAATTCTGCGGCGCGAATTCCAGTCCAGGCTCGATCAGGGCCGCGTTCTGCTCGATCGTGATGCCTGGGTTGGCTTCCACGTTGCCGAGAATCCAGCTTTCGCGCTCGGTCACGGTCTGGTCGCGGAATTCCTGCGTCGCCACTTCGTAACCCCACTCGCGGAAGGCGCCTTCGGTGAACTTCTGGATGTTGCCCTTGTGGACCAGGGTGACGGTCTTGCGGCCCGTCTCCAGGGCACCGCGGATGGCGTACCGTACCAGCCGCTTGGTGCCAAAGATGGAAATCGGCTTGATGCCGACGCCCGAGTCCGTGCGAACCTTCTTTTTGCCACCCTTCAGAAGATCCTCATTCAGGAATTCGATAAGCCGGGCTGCGTCTGCACTGCCTTCTTTGAACTCGATGCCTGCGTACACATCCTCCGTGTTTTCGCGGAAGATGACGATGTTCAACTTTTCAGGATGCTTTACGGGGCTGGGTACGCCCTGGTAAAACTTCACCGGGCGTACGCAGGCGTAGAGGTCGAGAATCTGGCGCAACGCCACATTGAGCGAGCGGATTCCGCCACCCACGGGCGTTGTCAGCGGCCCCTTGATGGAGACACGCAGGTCGCGCGCCGCAGCGACGGAGTCGTCCGGCAACCAGTTGCTGAACTGGCGAAACGCTTTCTCGCCTGCAAAAATTTCAAACCACTTGATGCTGCGCTTGCCGCCGTAGGCCTTCTCCACGGCAGCATCGAACACGCGCTGCGAAGCTTTCCAGATGTCGCGGCCCGTGCCGTCGCCTTCGATGAAAGGAATGATTGGGTTATCCGGGATTTGATAATGGCCGTTGTCGTATTGGATTGGTGCGCCGTCTTTGGGCAATTCAAGCCCGTTGTAGGTCGTTTGCATGGTGTTTGCTGTGTCCCTTCTCTAAAACAGCTGCAGAGAGAGGCTAACACCTGCAATTTACGAGTGGCAACGGCGCCCCCGCCGCTGTTACCGGCGGGTGGCGCCTCTAAGGTCGTCTCCATCAAATCGTGGAATGCCGAAGTGGCCGCGCAGATGCAGCAGATCTATCGGACTTAGATTGCCCGCCACGGTTACCAGCGTCAGGCTTTTGGGAGTCTCATTCAGCACCACGGCGCCGCGCACATTCACGCCATCCAGCACAAGCCAAACATCGGTGGTTCCGCTGTGAACCGGTCCGCCCGCCCTGGTTGTCGTCACCAGATGCTTCCAGCCACGCAGATGATATGCTTCGCGAATAGCCTCCACCTGCTCTTCATCCTCCGTTCCTGCATTGGCAAACCGCAGCAGGTGAACGCTCACGCCATCGAGTTCGCCAATGGCCTTGCGCGTTTCGGGTTCGGAGTCTGGCACCATGCCTGCCGCTATGCCGAGCATGGTGCGGTCCAGCGTGAAGCTGGATTTGACTTCGGCCGCTGTGCTCAACTGCGCCAAAGCTGGCGGCGTCCATTCCAGAGGCACGGGACTGTCCCCGGGCGGCACATACGGCGGGGCTGTAGCCGAGACTGGCGCCCGGCGTGCAGCGGCTTGTGAAGATTCCGGCAGTTGCGCCGCCGCGGGCTTCTGGCCGGCTGCCATCCCGCAGCACATTCCGGCGCTCAATATAGAAAATCCGAACAGCCGCACTCGTTTCATGTTTGCTTAAACGCCAAACCACGGAAATAGTTACGGCGAGTGATTTCCAGTAGTAAAAGTGACTTGAAATCGGTGCATTGCGGGGCAGAATAGGAGTGGCGTGGACAGGACCGTGCCCCTCCATCGGAATGGCCGTGAAATAAACCTGCCGTGAATTCCGTCAACTCACTGTTACCGCCGGGCCAGATGCGATAAACTCATGCGGGAACGTTCCACTCAAACCACGACCGTCAACGTCACGGAGGATACATAGAAATTGG
>JAJXXG010001245.1 GCA_021781255.1 Acidobacteriota bacterium | reverse complement strand
GTCAGCTTGATCGCAATACGCGTCTCGGTGGTGTTGCGCTCAAAGCTCGCGACGCGAACGGTCGCAGCGGCTGAGGGCTTTGCTGCTTTCTTCTTCGTTGTCATTCCGCCTCGTTTCCGGCACGCAGCGCGGCCAGCGTTTCATGCAGCGCGGATGCGGCCTGCCGCATCTGCTGTCGAGTTCCAATCGTGATGCGCACGCAGTTTAGGCATCCAGGGTCGCTGGAGCGGTCGCGCACCAGCACACCAGCGGTGCTCATCATGCGCACAAACGCCGCGTGTCGCACGCCGATCTCCACCAGTACAAAGTTTGCGCGGCTCGGCCAGCGACGTATCGCTGCCGCATCAAGAACAGCCTCAAAATCCTGGCGGGCCCGCAGCACTTCGTCCACGTACCAGTTGAGATACGCTTCATCTTCAAGTGCGGGGGGAAGGCACGCCAGAGCAAGCGAGTTCACGCTGTAGGGCGAGAGAACGCGGCGAATCCATCTCATCAGGTCCACAGAGCCTGCGAGCATGCCAAGACGTAGACCGGCAAGCCCGTACGCCTTGGAGAAGGTTCGCGCCACGACAAGGTTGGGCATAACACTGGCAAGATCGATCACCGTTTCGCCATGGAAGTGGAAATACGCTTCATCCACAAGAACCACGGCGTGCGGTGCTCGGCTTGCAATCTCGATAAGTTGCGCGCGTGTAGCCACCGACCCCGACGGGCTGTTGGGGTTGGCGATGGCGATGATTTTTGTGCGCGGCGTGATGGCGGCAAGCAAACGCTCAAATGGAAATTGAAGGTCTGCAGCGGCCTTCACCGTCGCAACGCGCGCATCTGTCGCCGAAGCGTAGACCTCATACATCGTGTATGTGGGCACGGGCAGGAGCAACTCATCGTCCGCTTCCAGAAAGGTTTCAAAGAGCACGTGAATCGCTTCATCCACGCCATTCGTAAGCGCAACCTGCCTCGGCTCCAGGCCAAGGTGCCCGGCAACAATTGCTTCAACCGGCTCGCGCTCGGGATAGCGCGTAAGATCTCCGGCCGTAATGCGCCCCAGCGCCTCGCGCACTTTGGGCGAACAGGCCAGCGTGTTTTCGTTGAAGTCAAGCCTCAGCGCATCGCGATTGCCAAGCGGAGGATGATACTCCTTCATCGCCTGCACACGAGCACGCGGGGCTGGGTGCTGTGTTGTGATTGCGTCAGCCACGGGGCCTCCCCTCTGCGCTATTTGCGCGAAGACGGATGCGAATCGCTTCTGCATGGCCTGCCAGGCCCTCAGCTTCGGCCAGCAGCGCAGCCTTCGGGCCCAATGCGCGCAGGCCTTGCCGCGAATACTCCTGCACGGTGATGAGCTTGACGAAGTCGTTCACGCTCAAACCGCCGCGCACCCGCGCCATTCCGCCCGTCGGCAGCGTGTGATTCGGGCCGGAGATGTAATCGCCCATGGGCTGCGCAGACCAGCGGCCCACGAAGACCGAGCCCGCGCTGCGCACCCACTTCAGATCGCTGGCTGAATCCACTGTGAGATGTTCCGGAGCCAGCCTGTTCGTGATCGCGCGTGCTTCTTCAATCCTCGCAGCAACAATGGCCACGCCATTGCGGCTTAGGGCCTCGCGCGCCACTGCATTGACGCGGCTGCGTTGCCTCGCCTCCGCAATCACTTCCTTCGCAAGTTCCGCGCGGGTCGTGATGAGAATCGCCAGCGCCTCAGGATCGTGCTCGGCCTGAGCCACAAGGTCCGCGGCGATGTCAGCGGCATTGCCGCGTTCGCTGGTCACAACAATTTCCGTTGGGCCGGCGAGCATGTCGATAGCGCAGTCAAAGGCAACCAGGCGCTTGGCCGCGGTCACATACAAATTGCCCGGGCCAACGATCTTTTCAACGCGCTCAATGCTCGCCGTTCCGTAGGCCAACGCGCCCACCGCGTGGGCGCCGCCCACGCGATAGAACTCGGTAAGGCCAAGCAGATGCGCCGCGGCAAGTGTCTCTTGCGCGGGTTTCGGCGAAACGGCAACGATGCGCTCAACGCCCGCAACCTGCGCAGGAATCGCTGTCATCAGCAGCGTGGAAGGCAGCGGATGACGACCGCTGGGCACATAGCAACCCACTGAGCCTAACGGGCGCACTAACTGGCCTGTGACGAGGCCCTCAGCGGAAGTTGCGCTCCACGAGGCCGGCAGCTGACGCCGTGCGAAGGCGCGAATCTGCTCCGCCGCAGTGGACAATGCCGCGCGCAATGCAGGGTCTAGCGCATCCCAGGCCGCAGCCATCTCTTCGCGCGTCACGCGCAATCTCGCAGGTCCTGCGAGTCCGTCAAACTGCGCGGCAAAGCGCAGCAGGGCGCGATCTCCCTTGCTGCACACGTCCGCCACAATGCGCTTCACGGCGGGCAGCACAGAGTCGAGCGCCGTGCCGCCGCGTGATTCCAGCGCGGCAAGCATCTCTGCTGTTCGCCGCGCGCCCGGCCCACTGGTCCGGATAAGCCTCATCGTTCGCCTCCGGTTACAGCACCACTTTATTCAGCGGATATTCCACAATGCCTGCCGCTCCAGCCGACTTGAGTCGTGGAATCACATCGCGCGCCACGCGCTCTTCCACGATCGTGTTCACAGCCACCCATTCTGAGTTGCTCAGTTGAGAGACGGTGGGCGAGTTGAGCGCGGGGAGCACGGCCAATACCGCATCAAGCCCCTCACATCTGACGTTGAGCATCAGGCCCACCTGTGACTGCGCATCAATCGCTCCGCGCAGCATCAGTGATATCTGGTCGATCTTCTCCCGCTTCCATGCGTCGGCCAGTGCAGGCTTGCCCGCAATCAGATGCGTCTCGCTCTCCATCACCGTGTCAATAATTTTCAGATGGTTCGCCTTCAGCGAGCTGCCCGTCTCTGTGACTTCAACAATGGCGTCCGCCAGCATCGGAGGCTTCACTTCCGTCGCGCCCCAGCTGAACTCTACCTTCACGTTCACGCCCTTGCCTGCGAAGTAGCGTTTGGTGACCTCAACAAGCTCGGTGGCGATGATCTTGCCTTCAAGGTCTTCAGCCTTCTCAAAGCCGCTGCCCTCAGGCACGGCCAGCACCCAACGCACCTTGCGGCGGCTCTGCTTCGCATATGTGAGCGTGGTGACGCTGGTGACGTCGAGGCCGCTTTCGACAACCCAGTCGATGCCGGTGAGCCCCGCATCGAGCACGCCATGATCGACGTAGCGCGCCATCTCCTGCGCACGAATCAACATGCACTCAATCTCGCTGTCATCGATGGACGGGAAATAGGAGCGGCCGTCAGCATAGATGTTCCAGCCCGCGCGGCGGAAAAGGGAGATTGTCGCATCCTGAAGACTGCCTTTCGGAAGGCCAAGGCGAAGTTTGTTAGCCACGGGCTGCCTCCGTTTGCTGGCCTGCTGCGTTCGGCGCGAGCAGCCTGGTGAAACAGCTCACCGTGCCCTCGTGGCACACCAGCCCATCGCCTTCCACCTCCACGCGAAACAGCAGCGTGTCATTGTCGCAGTCCGTGGTGGCGGAGATGATGCGCAGCCGGTTGCCGCTGGTCTCGCCCTTCATCCACAGCTTCTGGCGCGTGCGGCTCCAGAAGGTCACAAAGCCGGTCTCCATCGTTTTGGCGTAACTGACCGGGTTCAGAAAACCCAGCATCAGCACCTCGCCCGTGCGCGCATCCTGCACGATGCCGGGCACAAGGCCATCCATCTTTTCAAAGTCAATCGTTGCTGTCGTGTCGCTCATTTTTCTCTGGCTCTTTCCTGGTCCTGGTTTGGAATGTGTGCGGACAAACGAAAAAGCCCGCCGGCTTGATTGCCGGCGGGCTCCTGTGGTCCCTGATCTTGATGGCCGCTTACTTCAGGCCATGACAGTCCGCCGGCATGGAGGTTCCATGATGATGATGGTGACCGTGATGGCGGTGGCTCTGCATTTGACTTAAGTCTAAGGGCAAGCTCCGGCTGTGTCAACTTATGCGGCCGGCGAGGTTTTGTTTGGTTCATGGAGCAGGTCAATGATGTGCTGGTTCAGGCGGTTGCGCACGTCAAATCGCTCGGACGCACGCGTAACATAGCGCACCTCCACGTCGATGCCGGAGGCGGAAGGTCGCAGGCTCACCACAGGCTCCGCGCTGAACCGGCTCAGGCTATCGCGCCGCGTGCCGTGCTTCCACTCCTTCTCCGCAAGGCGGGTATTCTCCTCCATGTCCGCGAGCACAGCCTTGTGAATGCGCTCCACTGTGGCCGTTGCGTCGTCGGATGCGGGTATGGTGACGGTGACCTCGTCCCACATCCACTGCCCCGTCGTGGAGAAGTTGAAGTACTTGCCGCGAATCGCAAAGCCGTTGATGAATGTAATGCGGCGTCCTGTTGGATATCCCTTGTCGGCCAGGGTCCCTGTCTCCAGCAGCGTCGTGTAAATCAAGCCGACATCCGTCACCTCGCCGCCCACGCCGTTAATTTCAACCCAGTCGCCCACGTGAATGCCGTTCTTGCCCATCAGCACAAACCAGCCTAGAAATGCGAGGATAAAGTCCTGCAACGCGATGGTCAGGGCGGCAGTTGCAAGCCCCAGAATGGTTGGCGTTTCCCGCGGAGAGCCGAAGATGACCAGCAGAATGAGCAAAGCGCCAAGCACCTGGATGCTCAATTCAACGATGCTGCGCAGCGTATGCATCTGTCGCCGGTCCCGCAATGTATGCGCCATCAGCCGGCGCACAAACGCATCCAGCGAAACCATGCAGATGGCAATAATGAGAATCACCACCAGCGATTGCAGAATCAGATGAAGCACGATGCGGTGCTGCACAAGCACCTGCGCCGACCACTTGCCATAAACCGTGACAAGTTGCTGCTGGGTCTGCACGCGGTCGTCGTAGATGCTCAGAATCTGCCGCAAGGCGCGCCGGTCGCCTATGCTCGTAAGCTTGATTGCATTGTCTCCGCCATCGGCAGCCGTAGCGGCCTCGCTCGCATTCGCCTTGGCTTCCAGCGCATTGTATTCAACCGTCAGAACATTGATGTCCTTCTGGGTTTGATCAAGCGCCTGCTGCAAAAGCTTGTAACGGTCGCGCTGGCTGAACCACGCCTTCACCCGCCCTGCAAGCGTCCCATATCGCTTTACGGAGAGAACCGCAATCGGGGCGTAACTGCGTGACTCGGCGTCGTATTGCTTCATCGACGCTTCATGCGCCGACAATTCTTCCTGAATCCGCACACTCTCGTCGCCCGACACGCGCGCAAGCTCCCGCTGCGCATCAGACAGTTGGTCGGTGTCGAGGCCGAGCTGGGCCTTGGCAACCTCAAGGTCGTCGGTGCTTGCGGGAACAGGCGCGCCAGGCTTCACCGGTGCGGTCATGGAGTTTGACTTCGCCGTCAAGCTGTCCACCAGCGCCTGATCCTGCTTGATGAGTTGCTGAAGTTCCGTAATCCTCTTTGAAATAACCAGCGCCTGCCCTGTCAGAACGCGATCCTGATCCGCCAGATTTGCCAGGCGCAGCGCCGAGGCAAACGCCTGATCAACAGCGTGATCGGCCAGGCGTTCCGCTTCGCGCGCATACTCAGTCTCCTCCGCGGAAACAGCAAGCGGCGCCAGCGCCTGCGCGGTTTGCCAGGGACGCAGATCGACCAGGTTCTTGCTGCCGCCCGAATGGTTCTGCGAGTTGCCTTGCCAGTTCAGAAAGGTAAGATTCGACATCGCGTCGCGCGTGGACCAGGAAAACACCAGGCACGCGGCCAGCAGCGCAAGCAGCGCCAGGAGAAAAACAAACCGTGTTTTGCCAAAAACGCCCGCTCGCGCGGCTTCGGGATTCGGAGCAATCGGGGACATTGCCATAGATGCATTCTTACAGAAATTCCTGCCCGCGGGGCTCATAAATTGAGCATGTCGTTACTTCCCATTGCCCAGGCATGACGCGCGCTTGCGGTTCGCGCACGGCAAGGCAGACAATGGAGAGGTGCGGATAAGTCGGCTATCGGCGGTGCTTGCGGCCACATTCCTCTGCGCGGTCCCGCTTTGTCTGCCGCAGGTGGCGGCCACGCCGCGCACGCCTGCTCCTGAGGCACGCGTCGATATCAACCATGCCTCCTTCGATGAGCTGATGAAAGTGCCCGGCATGACGCAAAGCTGGGCTGGCCGCATTGTCCGCTTCAGGCCCTACCGCACCCGCCTGGATCTGGTGCAGCGCGGCGTGGTAACCAGCCAGGTCTACTACCGCATCCGGGATTACGTGATCGCTCACCGCGACAGGTAGTGAGCGACCGCCGTGATCAATGCGCCGGCTTTGCCGCCACATCGTCGCCGCGCTTCAGCAGCCTGCTTAGCAGCACGTAGAGCACAGGAATAAAAATCAGGTTGAGCACCGTGGACAGCAGCATGCCGCCCACGATGGTCGTTCCCACCGAGCGCCTTCCCAGGGCACCCGCGCCTGTGGCAAAAACCAGCGGCAGCACGCCAAGGATGAAAGCGAACGACGTCATCAAAATGGGACGCAGACGCAGCTCAGCCGCCTCAATCGCCGCTTCCGCAATCGAGCGCCCTTTGCGGCGCAGTTGCTCCGCGAACTCGACAATCAGAATCGAGTTCTTGGCCGAGAGGCCAATCAGCATCACAAGACCAATCTGGCAGTAGACGTCGTTGGACAGGCCCCGCAACGACACCAGGCCCAGCGCGCCCAGCACCGCCATCGGGACCGCAAGCAGAATAATGAACGGCAGCGCAAAGCTCTCGTATTGCGCCGACAGCGTGAGATACACAACCAGAATGCCGAGTCCGAAAATAGTGAGCGCTTTGCCGCTGGATTCAATTTCGTCCAACGTCAGACCGGTCCACTCATACCGCATGCCTGGCATCATCACCTTCTTGGCCAGGTCTTCCATGCCCGTGATGCCCTGCCCTGAACTGTAGCCCGGCGCGGGTGAGCCATCAATCTCGACAGCGCGGAAGAGGTCGTAATGCGAAATCACTGGCGCGCCGGCGCTTTCCACCACGGTGACCAGATTGTCCAGGGGAACCATCTGGCCTGAGTCGGAACGAACGTAATAGTTGTGCAGATCACTGTCCTTCATCCGGAATGGCGCATCCGCCTGCACGTAGACGCGGTACGTACGATTGTTGAAGTCGAAGTCGTTCACATATTGCGACCCCATGAAGACGCCAAGCGTGCTGGTGATCTGCGAAAGCGGGATATTCATCGCCTTCGCTTTCTGACGGTCGATCGTGACCAGCACCTGCGGATCATTTGCAGAGAAGGTGGTCAGCAGCCCGGTAATATCCTTGCGCGCCCGCCCGGCGCTCACAATCTGGTGGGCCACGCGATCAAGATCGGTCAGGGTGTTGGCGCCGGAGTCCTGCAGCATGAACTGGAAGCCTCCAAAGCTGCCCACCCCGCTCACCGCCGGAGGCTGAATGATGGCCACCATCCCGCCATTGGGTGCAAACATCAGGCTTTGCAGTTTGGGCGAAAGGTCCGCCACAATATCCGCCGCAGAGTGCCCCTTGCCGCGCCGCTGATCCGCGGGCTTGGTGCTGATAAACATCATGCCCGCATTCGATGC
>JAJXXG010000548.1 GCA_021781255.1 Acidobacteriota bacterium | reverse complement strand
CCCCGCTGATTTATCCTTCCCTCGATGCCGAAGAGTCTTTCAGTAGCCATGATCGCCATGAACGAGGAGGCGAACCTGCCCCGCACCCTCGAGAGCGTCCGCTGGGCAGACGAGATTATTGTCGTGGATTCAGGCTCAAAGGACCGCACGCTGGAGATTGCGCAATCTTTCGGCGCGAAGACCAGCTACCATGCCTTCGGCGGCCACGGCGAACAGAAGAATGTTGCGCTGGATCTATGCACGTCGGACTGGATATTGCTGCTGGACGCAGATGAGGTGCTCACGCCCGGGCTGCAGACGGAGATTCGCGAGCTTCTCAGCGGCGAGCCCAGGTACGGAGCTTACTGGATTCCCCGGCTGAATCTCTACTTTGGCCGCTGGATCAAGCACGGCGGGTTTTATCCCGATCACAAGCTGCGGCTGTTCCGGCGCGGCGCAGCGCGGCTGAGCGAGGGCGTGGGACCGCACAGCACGCCGCAGTTTACGGGGCCGCGCGGCAAGCTGAAGCACGACATGCTCCACTACGCATACCCCACGCTGGCCATCTATCTGGAGCACATGAACCGGTACAGCTCCGAGATCGCGCAACTGCTTTACCAGCGCGGGCGCACCAGCCGTTCGTTTCCGGCGTTGGTGTGGAACGCCATCCTGAACCCGGCGGCGACGTTTGTGTACAACTACTTTTTCCGGCTCGGCTTTCTGGATGGCCGCGAGGGGCTGCTGCTGCACCTGAACCACTCAGTCTATATCCACTGGAAGTTCATTAAGGCGTGGTGGATGGCGCAGGGCAAGGAGCGGACGCACGGCTGACAGCTAAATGTGGCAGCTTGTCTGGCCGCGCTTTTCAAGGTAGCGCTGGTGGTACTCCTCTGCGCGCCAGAAGGTCTGCGCTGGCTCGACCCTGGTGACGATGCGCCTGGGTTTGTAGCGCTCTTCGGCGGTAAGCTGCTCGATTTTGGCGCGAGCCGCTGCCTCCTGCTCCGGGGAGTGGATGAAGATGGCTGAGCGGTACTGTCTGCCCCAGTCCGGCCCCTGTCGGTTCAGAGTCGTCGGGTCGTGGAAGGAAAAGAAGGCATCGAGGAGCTGCTCGTAGCTCACCTGCGCGGGGTCAAAATCAAGCTCGACCACCTCAGCGTGGCCGGTCTGGTCCGTGCAGACGTCTTTGTAAGTGGGGCGCTCCAGCGAGCCGCCCTCATAGCCAACTGCGGTTGCCGTCACGCCGGGGATGGCCGCAAATGCGGCCTCCACGCCCCAGAAGCATCCTGCTCCGAATGTCGCTTTTTCCGTAGCCATACTCATAATGATGCATGAAAAAGGACGCCGGGTCATTTCCGCCCGGGGCCGCACGGGGTGATCGTCAGGCACTTTGAGGTTGACGCCGTAGCGGACGGACAGGAAGGCTCGCGCGTGAATCGGACGGCGCGGCTTGATCTGTCGCTGAGGGCTCCCGGCTCAGGATGCCGGTTCAAGATGCCGGTCAGCCTCTGCCATGCTTTCTTCCACCGGGAGCGCCGCCGGGGCGTTTGCCGCCCGGCTTGCCTTTGTAGCCTGATTTTGCCGGACCGCCGGGCTTCGAGCCAAAGGCAGGTTTGGCGCGGCCCGGGGAAGCCGGCTTGCCTGGGCCGCCGAACTGCGGCCTGGGCTTCCAGCCGGTCTTTCCTGCCGAACCTGCACCTGCCGTGCGCTGGCCTGCCGGACGCGAACCTGCCGGCTTGCCGGGTTTGCTGCTGGGCCGCGCGCCACCTGCGCGGGGCTTGCCTGAACTGGTGGTGAAGGGTCGCGCAAGGCCGCCTTCGCCGCGGAAGGGCCGGGCTGGACCGGAACGGCCTGCACCGGAGCGCTCTGTGCCGGAACGGCCCGTGCCAGGCCGGCCGGAGCTGGACCGGTCTGGGCTGGACCGGTCTGGGCCGGGACGGCTTGGGCTGGGACGATCCGACCGGGGACGATCAAACTTTGGACGGTCCGAACCCGGACCCGGGCGGTCAAAGCGCGGCCGGGATGGACTTGGCCTGCTGTAACTCGGACGGGCCGAAGCCGGTCCGCTTGTGCCGGGGCGCTCCGGCTCTACCGCTTCAATGCGGAGGCGAGGCGGCTTTGGTCCCGCAAAACCGCCGGTCGAGGCCGGTGCGTTGTCGCGGGGCGCGGATGGCCGCTTATAGGCGGGGCGATCGCTGCCTGCTGCCGGCTTGCTCCACGCCGGTTTGTTCGCGGCGGGTCTGGCGCCGAAGGTGCGGCCCTGGCCGGGTTCTTTCTTCCATTCCGGACGAGCAGGCGGCCGCCCTGAGGGACGCGCGGTGCGCTCGTCTTTCTTCCACGCCGGCCGGGCGCTGGTTGTCCTCTCCGTTGGCCTGCCGGGGCCGAACTTTGCCGGTCCTGCTCCGGTGCGGCGGGGGCGCTCGTCGTCCTTCTTCCATGCGGGGCGGGATGGGCCGCGAGCCGGGCTGCGTTCGGTGCTGCGACCGGCGGCGGGGCGGAATTCCTCGCCGGATGGGCGTGCGGGCCGGAAGGGTTTTGCGGCTCTTTCCGGGGGACCGAAGGACTTTTTGGGCCGGTAGTCGCCGGTTCGGCCCGAGGCGGTTGAACTGCCTTCCGCCGGTCTGACTGGCCGGGGCATGCTGGGACGTGGAGCCAGTGTGGGCAACTGTGCGTCCAGGGCGTTGCGGCGGCGGACTTCCTTGGCTTTCGGCGTGCGGAGCTTGCCCTCGGCGGCAAGCCGCAGAGCGGCGAGCTCTTCCGGCTCCAGCTCGCGCAGATTGCCGGGCTCCACGTCCAGCACCAGCGGGCCGTAACCCACGCGGCGAATCTTTTCGACGAAGTGGCCAATCTCCTCGAACATCTTGCGCAATTCGCGGTTGCGGCCCTCGATCAGCACCACCTCATACCAGGGGTTATCGCCCTGGCGCACCTGGCGGATGCGCGCCGGAGCAGTGCGCACGCGGCCCTCGCCTGCCTTGCCGCGCTCGATGGAAACGCCTCCGCGCAGGGTTTGGAGCTCGTCCTCGGTGGGCTGGCCGCTCACTTTGACCAGATATGTCTTCTCCACGCCGGAGGCGGCTTTCGTAAGCTTGTTTGCCAGTTCGCCGTCGTTGGTCACCAGAAGGAGGCCCTCGCTCAGGTAGTCCAGACGACCCACCGGATACAAGCGCTCGGCCATTTTGGCGAAGAACTCCATGACCGTGGGGCGGCCCTCGGGATCCTTCACCGTGGTCACAAAGCCTCGGGGCTTGTTGAGTATGAAGTAGCGCAGCCGTTCGGCACCGTGCAGCAGCTTGCCGTCCACGCGGATGTGGTCGCGCGCGGCGTCGGCCTTGGTGCCCAGCTCGGTCACGATTTTGCCGTTCACCTGGATGCGGCCCTGGGTAATAAGCTGCTCTGCGCTGCGGCGGCTGGCTACGCCGGCCTGCGCCAGAATCTTCTGCAACCTCTCCAGCCTGGCCGGGGGGCGCGGCTGGTCTTCGGTTTCAGACTCGTCCTCGTCTGTCTCGATGCCCGCGGCCTGGGCCACATTTTCCGTAGCAGCTTCGCTTGCGGACTCTTCGTTGCCGTGTTCCGCGCTTTCCGGTGTCGGGTTCAGTGCAGATTCGCCAGGCTCGGGCTGCTTGTCGTTAGTCATTGTGAGGCGTCTCGGATTCTGCCCGCTGTGCAGCAGGAGGCTCGGCAGGCGCGGCCTCTACTGTGGCTTGTTCCGCGTCCACTGCGGTGGCTACCGGCGCGAATTCGGAGCTCTCAGGCGCTTCCCCGGCGGGTGCGCCGGTCAAGGCTGTGTCATTTTCCTGATCCTCCGGAGCGTTCTCGTCCAGCTCCGGCCCGGCATCGGGACCGGGCTCGTAGCCGGAGTCCGTCCCGTCAGGCGCTTCGTTCAGCTCCATCGCCGCCATCTTCTCGAACTCTTCCATCGACGGCAGCTCAGTCAGGTCCTTCAAGCCGAAGCGCAGCAGGAACTCCTTGGTGGTTTTGTAGAGGATGGGTCGGCCAATCACCTGCTTGCGCCCGGCGGTGGCAATGAGCTTGCGGCTCAGCAGCGAGCCCAGCACGCCACCTGACTCCACGCCGCGAATTTCGTTGACCTCAGGCGCGGTTACGGGTTGCTTGTAGGCGATCACGGCCAGAGTCTCCAGCGCCGGCAGGGAAAGCTTCATGGGCGGCTTGAGGCTCTTGATGAACATGCGCACCGCGTCGTGGCACTCCGGCTTGGTGGCCATGCGGTAGCCGCCCGCAATCTCGCGAATCTCCACGCCACGGCTGTCAGAGGCGTAGCTGGCAATCAGTTCGTCGAGCAACTGGCGCAGGATCGCCTTGACCTCGCGGTCACGCTGGCGGGTCAGGCGCCTGGACTCGGCTTCCATGTCCAGAGGAGCACCCGGCGCGGCAGTCGGTTCAGCGGCAACCTCGTCCAGATCTGCATCAGACTCGGGCTGGGTTTGCGCGGCGGGTCCGGAACCGGGCTCCTCGGCGGGCACTGTAGACAGGGTTTCCGCCTGAGACGCATAGACGGCTGGGGTCTGCTCCAGCCCCAGGTATTCCAGCCCCTCATCGAGCAACGGGGCTTGTTCAGGCGCTTCTGCGGCGGCTGTAGCGGCGCAGGCTTCCTGCTCCGCCTTCCATTCCAGGGCTTCGGCGGCAAACAATGCGGCGAGCTGGGCCAGTGTGACCGGCTCTTCCGCGGCGTAAATGACAGCTTCCAGCTTTGCTTTCAGACTCATTCGTCAATTGGTACCTAAAGTATGGTACCGGAAGTGGAGGGCCGGGAGGGAACCTGTGCGCTCGAAGACGGCAAAAAGGGCGTCTTGCGGTACCGGAAGACCGTGCAGGTGAGCCGGTTGGCGGCTTTCTCGTGCTCAAGGCATGTTCGGAGACGAGTGGAAAAACTTCCGGCGCGTTTCAGGCGAACTGGCGGAAGAGCCAGTAGAGCAGTCCGGAGAGAAGCGCGGCAGCCGGAAGCGTGAATATCCAGCCCGCGGCGATGTTCCGAATGGTGGAAAGGCGCAGTCCGCTGCCATTTGCGGCCATGGTGCCTGCCACCCCCGAGCTGAGAATATGCGTGGTGCTCACCGGCAGGCCGAAGTTGTCTGCGGCAAAAATGGTGCCCATGGCCACCAGGCCGGCGCTGGCTCCCTGCGCGTAGGTCAGGTGCTCCTTGCCGATTCGTTCGCCCACGGTGACGACCACGCGCTTCCAGCCCACCATGGTGCCGAGGCCAAGCGCCAGAGCCACGGCCACCTTGACCCAGTCGGGAATGAACTTGGTGGCCTTGTCGAGCTTGCTCCGGTAGCTGCTGAGTGCTGCGCGCTCCTGCGGGGTGAAGGCGGGGGCATGAGATTTGTCCATGAGCCGCAGCGCCTCGCCGGTCACGTACATATCGTTGCGCACGCTGGCCTGGTCCTGCGCAGGTATGGACTTGAATTCCTTGTAGAGGGCTGCTTCGCGGTCCAGATTCGCAACCAGCTTGCTCAGCGCCGGAATCGTACCGGGCTTCAACTGGTGAGAGCGGATGTAATCGGTGACCTCGCCGCGTGGATTGGAGCCCGGAACTGCCTGCGGCTCCGCGTGCCGGTCGAGGATGCGTCCGGCCTGCTCGGAAGCGGCGATAAAGGTCTGGACTTCCAGGGGGCCGATGCCATGGTTGAGCGCGTAGGCTGTTGGCACCGTGCCGATAAGAATCAGCATGATGAGGCCCATGCCCTTTTGTCCGTCGTTGGAGCCGTGGAAGAAGCTGACGCCAGTGCAAGTGAGCACCATCAGCGCGCGAATGGGGAAAGGCGGCGGCTCATCGTTTTTAGGCGCTTCATAGAGCATCGGATACCGGATGAGTTTCTTGGACACGAGAATCAGCAGTCCGGCAAGCGCGAAGCCGATGAGCGGCGAGAAAAACAGCGCTTTGAGGACCGTGACCGCCTGATTCCAGTCCAGGCCCGATGTGCCTGCGTGAGGGGTGAGGAAATAGTTGGCCAGACCCACGCCGATAATGGAGCCCACAAGAGTGTGCGAACTCGATGCCGGCAGCCCGAACCACCATGTGCCCAGGTTCCACAGGATGGCTGCAATCAGCAGCGCAAACACGAGGGAAAAGCCGGAGCCTGAGCTGACCTTCAAGATCAGGTCTACAGGCAGGAGGGTGATGACCGCATAGGCCACCGTGCCGGTGGAGAAGAGCACGCCGGCCAGATTGCAGATGCCCGACCAGACCACGGCGACGCCGGGCTCAAGCGAATGAGTGTAGATGACCGCAGCCACGGCGTTGGCCGTATCGTGGAATCCATTAACAAATTCGAAACCTAATGCGATGACGAGTGCCAGGCCCAGGAGCAGAAAAGGCGAGTAGCTGGATATGGCCGTCGAGTTCAAATCCCGGGCTACATGGACGGCAATATAGGCAAGGCTGGCGCCCAGTGCGAGAAGAAATATGGCGATGCCGGTCCGGCTGGGCGATCGCTGCATTTTGCGATCAAGAAGAGTTGCGCGTTCAGGGAGCGCTTGAGCAGATGTCGCCATGTCGGCCATCAGATTTCTCCCCGCCCGTCTGAATTCGCGGCAGCGCGCGCCGAGCCGCTCCATGCAGGATCAGCAATGGGAACACGAAGGATAGGGATGGAGCAGGATTTGGGGCCGGAGAGAACAATGCCGGATAAAATGGCTCGCATAAAACCCCGATAACCGCATGACGACGCGGTTAGTCTGTCCAGCGAACCCTGGGGGATTGGCTCCGCTTGAACGATTTTACACGGGATGGCCGGGGTGAGTGGAATCATGCGCTTTCTTCGGGAGGGGTATTTACCAGCCGTTTAATATCTGCGCAATAATCCAATGCCTTTTATCAACATATTCCGGAGCGCACGGGCAGGCGGGGGCGCAAAGCCCGGCTGGTATTTTGGCTTTCAGCCGGCTTACCGCCAGTCGTCGCGTGCGTTGGCCAGGCCCTCGTTCATCACGGCTTCGAAGCCGGTGTTCTTCTTGATGAAGATTTCACTGAAGGTATTGTCCTGGCGCAGCAGGATGGCCTGGAGGCGGACCAGCTCAAGCAGGGCCAGAAACATGGCCACCAGCGCCCGCTCCGACCGCGTATGGCTGAGCAGGCGGCGCAGAGCCACGGGCTTGTCTTCCATGGAGAGCCTGCGGGCCAGGAATTGAATCATCTGGCCGACAGTCACCGTGTCTTCCTGCACGTTGAAGACGGGGCGATTACGGGCACGCTCCAGAATATCGCGGAAGATGCGCACCAGGTCCACGGTGTCGGCGGCGATCTCCGGCTCGGCGGCAACATCGTCCTTGAATTCGCGCACGCCGGGGTTGGTCCAGGTGGCGGCCTCGAGCATCTGCTTCTGCTGCAGCATCTGCGCGGCATTCTTGAAGCGCTCGTGCTCGAGCAGCCGCTCGACGAGTTCGCGGCGGGGGTCTTCGGCGGCGTCGTCGGGACCGGCGGCGGTGCGCGGCAGCAGCATCTTGCTCTTGATGTGGATGAGCAGAGACGCCGTGTAGATGAACTCTCCCGCCACGTCCACGTCGCCGGCTTTGAGCTGGTTGACATAGGCGAGGAACTGCGCCGTGATTT
>JAJXXG010000760.1 GCA_021781255.1 Acidobacteriota bacterium | reverse complement strand
AGGCGCTTGGCAGTCGCAGGTTTCAGGTCACCGTGACAGGGCCGGGCGGGCACAGCTTTACCGACGCGGGGACGCCGAATCCGATCGGCGCGTTGGCGATGGCGCTGGCCGCGCTGGCCGAGACGCCTCTGGCCGAAGATTTTCGTACCACGCTGAATATTGGAACCATTCACGGCGGGACCAGCGTCAATTCGATTCCTGAAAGCGTGAGGGCGTCGATTGACTTCCGCTCGACGAACGCGGCGGAGCTGATGCGGCTTGAGGGGGCGCTACATCGGGCGGTGGAGGATGCGGTGCTCAAGGCAAACGCTGCCGCGCCGGCTCATCGCAGCAAAGGGCCGCTGAACTTTCAAGTGCACAAGATTGGGGATCGCCCGACGGGCGAGCTGCCCGCGGACTCTCCCATGCTGGAGTCATTGCGCGCTGTGGATCGCCATCTTGGCCTGCGGACAGACGTTCGCCTCGGTTCCACGGACGCCAATATTCCGATAGCACTCGGCATTCCTGCGCTCTCAATGGGCGCGGGTGGCGAGGGCGGCGGCGCACATACGCAGGCGGAGTGGTTTATCGACAGGGACCGTGAGTATGGGCTGCGCCGCGTGTTGCTGCTGGCTCTTGCTATGACGGAGTGGGCCGCCGACCAATAGTGCGGCCGCGCATCTGCTACACTCCGCCCATGCGCATCTCTTCCCTGCTATTGATTGCGATCATTTCTGCTTCGGTGCTTGCCGCCGAGAGCCCGCGACCGGCAAACGAGAGTGCGGATCGCAAGGACCAAGCTGCTCCCGACGCGATCTACTATGACGGCGCGATTTATACCGGCGAGGGATTTGCGAACGATCATCCGCATGTGGTCGAGGCCATGGCGGTCGGCGGCGGAAAGGTACTCGCCATCGGCTCCAACCGGGCGATTCTGCGCCTTTCCGGTCCGAACACCGTCCTGCACGATCTGGACACTGCGCGAAGCAGCACGTACATCTTTCCGGGCTTCAACGATGCGCATACGCACCTGGGGAGCGCGGGACAGACGAAGCTGCATCTTGACCTGACGGGAGTGGGATCACTGGATGAGATGCTCTCCAGCATCAAGGAATATGCGGACCACGCTCCGACCGGCCACTGGATCACCGGCGGCAACTGGGACCACACGCTCTGGGCGCAGAAGTCGCTGCCCACGCGCCAGGATCTCGACAAGGTGACCGGCAATCATCCGACCTTCCTTGACCGCATTGACGGGCACATTGCCATTGCCAACTCGGCCGCGCTGGCGGCTGCGGGCATTACCGGTAAGACCGTCCCTCTGCAGGGCGGCGCGATTGACGTGGACGCAAACGGGGAGCCGACGGGAATTTTGCGCGAGTCCGCACAGGGGCTTGTGGAGAAGGTGATTCCGCCGCCGACTGCGGAGGAGCGGCGCAAGGGCGATCAACTTGCGATCAACGATGCGCTGGCGCACGGCATCACCAGCGTGCAGGACTTCAGCGAGTGGGAAGACTTCCTCACGTTTGAGCAGATGGAAGCAGAAGGTCATCTGAAACTGCGCGTCAGCGAGTGGCTGCCCTTCAAGGCTCCGCTGGCGGAGTTGCTGAAGATGCGCGCGCATCATGATCCGAGCGATCCGATGTTGCATACCGGCATGTTGAAGGGCTTCATGGACGGATCGCTGGGCTCACGTACGGCGGCGATGAAGGCTCCGTATGCGGACGATCCGGCGAATACGGGCCTGCCGCAGTACACGCAGCCGCAACTGAACGCAATGGCGATAGAGCGCGCGAAGGCGGGTTTCCAACTGGGTTTCCACGCGATTGGCGACAGAGCAACGGCGATGGCCCTGGATGCTTTTTCACAGCCGGAGATTTCGCGCTCGGCGCGCAATCGGATCGAGCACGCGCAGGTGGTGGATCCAGCCGATATTCCGCGCTTCAAGCAACTGGGCGTGATCGCTTCAATGCAGCCGAACCATCTGCTCACCGACATGAACTGGGCCGAAGCGCGGCTCGGGTCGCAGCGCGCCGCATACTCTTATGCATGGAGGGCATTTCTCAAGGCAGGCGTGCCGCTGGCCTTCGGCACGGATTATCCGGTAGAGCCCATTACGCCTTTTCGCGGATTGTACGCAGCCGTGACGCGCATGAATGTGGAAGGCTCGAAGACCTACTATCCTGCGAACGCGATCACACGCGGACAGGCGCTCGCCGCCTATACCCAGGGATCGGCGTATGCGGAATTTGCCGAGCAGCACAAGGGCCTGCTGGCGCCCGGCTACGACGCGGATTTCATCCTGGTGGATCGGGATCTATATCGAGTGAGCCCGCCTGCGCTGCTGACGACACAGGTGCTTGAAACGGATGTGGCGGGGAAGTCCGCGTATATCCGCAAGAAGCTCAACTAGGCTCTTGCCGGCCGCTCCAGACACGGTTGATCTGCCGCCGCGGCTGTGTCCGTATGGAGTTGAATGCGCGCGGTGGGGAGTGCGAGCGGATAGCGCTCGCGCAGGTACTCGATCATTTTCTCGCGCACCAGGCAGCGCAGGTCAAAGCTTTCAGATGAGCCGGCAGAGCTGACGAGGCAGCGCAGTTCCATAGTGCGCTCAGATAGATTTGTGACCTGCAACCCGCAGACGTTCCCATCCCAAAGCGGGGACGCATGCACAACCCGCTCCAGTTCAGCCCGCAGCGGCTCAATTGGCACCGTGTAGTCCACATAGAGAAACGCGGTGCCGAGGATGTCGCTGGACTGGCGCGTCCAATTTTGGAAGGGCTGCTCAATGAAATAGCTGAGGGGGACGATGAGGCGGCGTTTGTCCCATATCTTCACCACGACATAGGTGTTGGCGATCTCCTCGATGCGCCCCCATTCACCTTGGATGACGACCACATCATCGATGCGGATTGGTTCGCTGAATGCGATCTGCATGCCGGCGATGAGATTGGAGACGGAAGATTTGGCAGCGGCGGCCAGGAACAGCGAAGCAAGACCGGCGGAAGCAAGCAGACCCGTCCCAAATTTCCATAGGGTTGGGTCGTGCATACTCCAGAGGAGCGCGCCACCATCGAGAATGAGTACGATGCCGATAAGGATGCGCCGAAAAAACTGCATCTGCGTGTGGACGCGGCGGGCGCGGAGGTTGTCTGGGACCGAGATGTCAAATCTTCTGAGTGCGAGCGCCTGGAAGACATAGATGGCGCCGATTGCGAGCCAGCCAACAACGACGACCAGCAGGATACGCGCGACCTGTTCCATCTGGCTTCGCAGGAGCAAGGGCACGTTGGGCACCAGCGGCAGCACTATGAGCACGCCGATTGCGAGCAGCACGGCCCGCGCGGGCAGAGCCATGTACTTGCTCACGCCCAGATTGCGTTGCTGCTGCTCTGTCTGACGGCGGCGTACGAGCCGAAATACAAGAAAGTGCACGCCGTTGCTGAAGACAATGACCGCGCAAAACAACGATATGCCTAAGAGCCAGTCGTGTTGTGTGAATGCCGGCAATCGAATTAAACCTCCAGAGCGAATATCCTGGCAGGTTGGACGCCGAGAAAGGGCCTTCGCGCTGCCTGCGGCCTGCGGAATACCTCTGGTTGGTGTGAATTCCAGGTTGGATGCTCCGGCGGACGAGAGCGTCCTGCCATAATCCAGAGAGATGAAGCTTCGCGCCTATGTGTTGATGATTTTTGTCGTTGCCGTGTGGGGCTCGACCTTTGTGCTGGTGAAGGGCGCGCTTGCCGATGCGACGCCGGCCGCCTTCAACCTGGCGCGCATGACGCTGGCTTTTGCACTGCTTGCGGCGGCGTACCATGGGGCGTGGCGGGGCATCCGCATGCGCGATGTGGGCGCGGGCGCGCTGGTGGGACTTTTTCTTGCCGCGGGATACCAGTTTCAGACCACGGGACTGGCGCGCACAACGCCCTCAAAATCCGCATTCATCACAGGGCTGGTCGTCGTCCTGGTCCCCTTGTTGTCCGCGATCCCCGGCCTGCGGCCTCCGGGCGCTCATGTGCCGCGCTGGAACACGTACACGGGCGCGGGACTTGCGTTCGTGGGCATCGTGCTGCTGACCGCTCCCGCCGCGGCGCACGGCCGCGCATCGCACTCGGTGGCCGGTGGACTCGACGCGCTGCTGCCGGATATCTCCTCAATCAATTTGGGGGATGTGCTCACGCTGGGCTGTGCGGTTGGTTTTGCCTTTCATTGCCTTGCGCTCAGCCACATCTCGCCACGGATCGCCTTCAAGCCGCTGGCGCTGCTGCAGGTAGGCTTTTGTGCGGCGTTCATGGCGCTGAGCCTGCCCATGATCGAGCACCCGCAGGTGCATTGGACAGTGCGGCTGATGGTGGCGCTGGCGATTGCGGCCGCGCTGGCAACGGCAGCCGCGTTTTCTATTCAGAGCTGGGCCCAGTCCGTTTTGCCCTCTACTCATATTGCTCTGCTGCTGACGCTGGAGCCGGTCTTTGCCTGGATCACCTCGTTTCTTTTCATGGGCGAACGGCTTGGTTTGCGGCCGGCTTCGGGAGGACTGCTGATTCTGGCGGGAATCACGCTGACGGAGGTGGTTCCGCAGCCCCATGTGCCCACGGCGCACGAAGCCTGAGGCGCTCCTGAATTTCTCTGCTGACCAATCTGATTTTCATTCGTCCCAGAAGGGGTTGTCCGCTGGGATCGGCAGGCGGCCGCGGCCGGGACATGGGTGAGAGCCGACACTCCGCATGAACCGGGAAGTGTGGTACATTTTCGGCGGGTGAATTGAATCGCCGGAAGCGAAGTTATGGTGCAGCTTCGTGCAAGGCTTCCGCGCGCGTGAGGTTTCTAGCCATGGAAACCACTGCTTTCGCTGCCTGTTCTGCTCTCTGCGATGAAGCCTGGAGTAGTTCCTTTGCCGAAACGCATCATCCGCTCTACGGCGCTCAATTTTACTGCCCGGATATTCCCTCTCCCCAACTCAATGCGCAACTGAACCCAAGGAAAGGATGAGCCCGATGTCCAATCCAACTTTGCTGATTCTGGCCGCCGGCCAGGGAAGCCGCTACGGCAGTTCAAAGATTACCGATTCGGTGGGTCCCAACGGCGAGATCGTGATGGACTACTCGATCTACGATGCCCTGCGCGCAGGCTTCGACAGGGTTGTGATCGTGGTGCGACGGGAGATGGAAGAAGTCTTCCGGCAGATGGCCGTCGCGCATCTGGGCAAGTATGTGAACGTGGAACTGGTGCATCAGGATCTGACCAAGATTCCGTCGCGGTTCCAGGTGCCGATGTTGCGGACCAAGCCCTGGGGGACCACCCACGCGATTCTGTGCGCGGCCAGGTTGATTCACGAACCCTTTGCGGTGATTAACGTAGACGACTTCTACGGGACCGGCAGCTATGCATTGCTTGGCCGCCACCTGCGCTGCGGCGGTAACGACTTTGCCATGATGGGTTATGTGCTGCGGGAGACGCTCTCAGAGTTTGGCGCGGTGGCACGGGGAGTCTGCAAGATCGGGCAAGATGACCTGCTGGAGAGCATCACGGAATTAAAGCGTATCGAGTACGATGACGGGCGCGCGGTGAGCGTGGACGCGGAAGGCAAAGAAACCAGGCTGCCGGGCGATGCCGTCGTCTCAATGAATATGTGGGGATTTACGCCGAGGATCTTTCCTTTGCTGGCGGCGCACTTTGAGCGGTTCCTGGAAGGGATCGACGGCAACCTCGAAGCGGAATGTTTTATCCCGACGACGGTGAACGAGATTCTGCTGGCAGGTGAAGCGCGGGTGAAGGTGCTGCAGAGCGGCGAGTCGTGGTTCGGCGTGACGTATCGCGAGGATCACCTGCGGGCGGTGCAGAAGATCCGCGCTCTGATCAGCGCGGGCTATTATCCGAAGCGGCTCTGGTCAGCCAAGGGCATCGAGTCCGCGACACGGACTTTGCATGAGACCCATGCCGGACATTGATGGGCAGGCAGTCCGTTGCAAGGGCATCCTGCGCCGCATTATCTCGGCGCCGGCTGGGCGGAGTCGGCAAGCGCGTAGGCGAGGACTGTCATCACGGCTGCATTCTGATTGAGGTGCTTTGGATCGACCTTGTCCAGAGTGTCCGCCGCGGTGTGGTGGTAGTTGAAATAGAAGCGGCTATCCTGAATAGGAGCGAAGCTGGGCACGCCGCCATTGGTGAGACCGGCGATGTCTTCTCCGGTCTCGGGCGAGGGTTCCAGCGTCTCAGCACCAACAGGTTCAAGCAGATTGGCGACGGGGCGGAGCCAGCCTCCCAGGGCGGACTTGCCGGCATAGTAAATGCCGGTTGGATGATCTGCGCCGAGGTCGCTTTCAATGGCCCCGACGTGGTTTGCCATGTCGGCCGCGTGGTCTGCGACGTAAGCTGCTGCGCCCATCGAGCCTTCTTCCTCGCTCATCCAGGCGACAAAGCGAACAGTGCGCCGGGGATGGATGTCGAGTTTGCTGAGCAGATGGACGGCCTGCATGGAGACGGCGACTCCTGCGCCATCGTCAATCGCACCGGTGCCAAGATCCCAGGAATCCAGATGGCCTGAAACGATGACGAGCTGCTCAGGATGCTCCGTTCCCTTCCAGTCGGCGATGACGTTATAGCCGGTTGCGTCGGGGAAGGTTTGTGGAGTGAGGGTCAGGTGCAGGGTGACCGGCCCCTGGCTGGCGAGGTCTTTGAGCAGATCGGCATCTTCCGCAGTGACGGCGGCGGCTGGAATCCTGGGCGCCTGGTCGGTGTAGGCGGTCATGCCGGTGTGGGGCAGGCGGTAGTCCGCCCCGCCCACGGAGCGAACCAGGACCGCGACGGCGCCGACCGACGCCGCGACAACAGGTCCCGCGCCACGGTACATCACGGCATAGCCGTAGGCCTGGCCTCCGTTGCCGGTCGCGGCCAGTTCCTTGTCGAATTTGTGATTGAGCAGCAGGATTTTGCCTTTGACCGCGCCGTCAGACAGGGCGTGAAGCTGTTGCCAATCGTCCACGACGACGACGGGGGCAGTGATGCCCTCAGCCGGAGTAGCGACGCTGCCGCCGAGGGCGGTGAGCACGATCTTCTGTGTCGTTCCGGGTGTCTGGCCGGGCCAGGCGGTCAGCTCGCCGGTTTCAGCGCCCCGCACCCAGTGCGGGACGGCAGCCTTTTCGAGGGTAACTTCCGCACCGAGGGTGCGCATCTGGCCTGCCACGTAATCCACGGCCTGCTGGGCCTGCGGTGAGCCGCTGAGGCGGGGTCCGATGTTGTTGGTGAGGTGGCGCAACTGGTCAAGCGCGTATGGGTCCTGCATGGCGGCGTCGCGGAGTCGAGCCATGACAGCGAGCTGGTCAGATGTCCATGGGCTCTTGCCCCCGCCCATTCTGGCGTCGAGCCGGTCAAAGATGCTAGGCGGCGCGGCGGGCGTGGGCGCCTGTGCGCTGGAAAGGGTGAAGGCTGGACCGGCGGCAAAAAGCGCAAAAGCGAACCATCCGCGAGAGTGCCATAAAGAAGCCATGACGGATATTAGCATGAGCTTATGGCGACTCTTTCCTCAGGTTTGCATCTAAAACTGTGGATACTGAATTGATTGATTTGCGGCG
>JAJXXG010001050.1 GCA_021781255.1 Acidobacteriota bacterium | reverse complement strand
AGAGACGCTCAGCAGTTGGCGGAGATGCTCCCGGCTTTCGGCCTGCATCGGCGGCTGGCGCAGCGTCTCATGGCAGCGGGAGAAGGTGCCGAAGAGCTGGTCGTCCAGGTCGTTCCTGTCCGTCAGGACAACAATCGTCGGGTTCTGCAAGCGTGGATCGAGCGCCAGCCGTCCGGCATAAAAGACCATCGTCAGGCTCTTGCCGGAACCCTGCGTGTGCCAGACGACGCCGGCGCGGCGGTCGCCCTGGCTGTCCGCTGCGGCAATCGTCGCGTCGATGGCATGGTTCACCGCGTGGAACTGGTGGTATCCGGCAATCTTCTTCACCGTACCCGTCTTCTCTTCCTCGAAGACGATAAAGTAGTGCAGGAAGTCCAGCAGTCGCTGCCGGTCGAAGAGTCCCTCGATCACCACGCGCAACTGCGGAATGGTCGCAGGCGCGGGCTTCTCGCCTTCAATCGTGCGCCACGGCAGAAAGCGCTCCGGCGGCGAGGTCAGTGAGCCGACGCGGGCCTCCATGCCGTCCGAGATGCACAGCAGCGCGTTATGAACGTAGAGCGACGGAATCTGGTGCTTGTAGGTCTGGAGCTGGTCGTAGGCGGCCCAGATGGTGGCCTTCTCGTCGGTCGCGTTCTTCAGTTCGATCCCGGCGATGGGCAGGCCGTTCAGAAAGAGCAGAATGTCGGGCCGCCGGACGTGCTGGCCTTCGCGCACGGTGAACTGGTTCACGGCCACCCAGTCGTTATTGTCAGGATTCTCAAAGTCCACGACGCGCACGGGAAAGCCACCGAGCGTTCCGTCCGGGCGCGCAATCTCCACCGCGACGCCATCGGTCAGCATGCGCCATGCGGTGCGGTTGCGCTCCAGCAGGCTCGGTCCGTCTACAACGGTCAGCTTGCGCAGCGCGGCCTCGATGGCATCCTGCGAGAGCACCGGGTTCAGCCGTTGCAGCGACTGGCGCAGCCTGCGCTCCAGCACCACATCGCGAAAGTCCGGATCGGTGCGCTCAGCAGCGGGCATCCCGTGGGCAATCTCCGGCCCATGCAGAATCGTCCAGCCCCTGGCGGCCAGCCATTCGAGCGCGGCTTCTTCGACAACGGATTCGGTAAAAGAACCAGCAGGCATATGGCTCACTCAATCAGACTGCCAGTTCCTCTCGCACAGTATCCCGCTCACTCCATCGCACGGGTCGAATGTCATAGCTCAGGAAGGCATCGGTGACATCAGACTTCACTTCACGCTCCATATCGTTCAATAAAGCGTAAGCCTTCGACTCTGGCGGCCGTGTTTCGCGGGTGTCCTGCCATGCAAACAGCATATCCATCGCTGTGCTCTTGTCCGGCCTGTTGATGGGCTTCACAAATCGTTCCGGACTCTTGCGAGAACGAGGAATTACAAACTCAAATAGATGATCGTACCCCGTCTTGCCAGTAAATTTTGCGTTCTCAACAAAACGAATATCGTACTGATTCATCCAAGCCACAACATCCTCGTAAAAGAGGCTGGCGGTATGCGGAGCCGCGAGATAAAAAAGATCGTTCACGCCAAGCATGGCCTGTAAAAGGCTATGCTTCTTCAACGGGAAGTTGTCTTCCGTCGCCCGAATCTCCAGTGCGTCATCGTGCTGTTGAACTCCGAAGCCATTCAACGTCATGCGCAAAAGCTCCTGGCGCTTCGGACTGTCCAGTTTGCAGCCAGACTGCTCCAAATCCTGCAACGTGTAGCCATCATCGGTAAGAATGAAGTTACCGTTGTCCCGGCGGATGTAAATCTGTAGGTAGTCGTTATGGCGATCCAGCATGGGCGTCGTCACTTCCACCCAGTCGCCGACCTCGCGCAGGCTCGTCTTTTCTCTCAGCCACGCGACATATCCGTCCATCATCTTCTGAATTTCGCTGATCATACAAAAAGCTCTCGATCAAATTCGGGCGGCTGGGTCACGTTACAGTACCGGAAGAAGTCCTCCATCAATGTCCAGGCATCATCCGAATTGGAGAAAGACTCGCTCGGCAATGGCTGCGCCCATTTATCTCCGAACCCCTCGCGAAACAGGTGCAGATGCGGCGAGGCAACTTCCACGCCGTCCGGATTGCGATGCGGCGCGCCGCCGAAGTCGATTCTCGCAAGCACGACCGTCTGTTTCGCACGTGTCTGGTATTTGCCCCGCAACAGATTGATTCTCCCACGCCCAATATCCAGCAGGAAGTACTCTCGCTGGTCCGCAGAGGCAAGAGGGATTTCGAGGCGTACTGCGCCGAACGGGTGCCGGTCGTCGTTCACCCGGTGCTTTTCCATTACGAGAAGCGCATCCGCCTCGGCCTGCGTCAGATCAATCATGTGGCTTGATTTCTCCCTCAGTTATTGATCTTCCGGCGGCTACCAGCCTTGTATCGCTCTGGCGATCCCTCAACCAGTTCAAGCTGGTACATTCTCCTATCAAGCACGTCAAGAAAATCCATTTCGTGTCCAGACGGAATGCTAATGACACCTTTCGTGACCACCAGTTCAATCCCGTGGGTTTTACACACTTTCTTCAGTAGTGCAGATGAAACATTTTGTGTTTCTTGCTGACTTCGGATGGATGCCAAGTGCCTGGCTGCGCGTGTATGGCGTTCTGCATAAGCCTGGATACTTGCGAAATCAACAAAAGGCATGTCTTTCTGAATACCCTCTACATTCTTTGGAACTGCCTTACGGATTGCCTCCTGAAGTCCCCCAAGGAATTCAAATCCGCTCGGCCTGAGGATGTGAATGTAACTGGAGTCGATGAGCATATCAAAATCGTTGTCGAGCCTGAAGGTACGATCTTCCACAAGCCTTAGTGCGTCGGTCATGAACTGAACCAGACGGCTCTTCAAGACGCCTTTGAATTGGGTGGCACGCCGCACAGCCGTCAACCGCTTCCCCTTCGGCCCTGCAAATTTTGCGAAGTAGCAAACAAGTTCCTCCGGCTCTGACAAAACGTTCGCATTATGAGGCAAATTCTTTGCACTGTGCAGGTCCATCAAGGCCGATGACATAGAGTTATCCGCTGCAATATAGAGGTGCTCATGCGCTGCATACTTCTCTGAGGGCTGGTACTCCTGCGGATCATCGACGATATCCTGCAAGGCAGTCCAGGTAGCGCGAGCCATGTCCTGCAATGCCGATTGCACACTTGCATCCACTGGAACCAGCGTGAAGTTCTGCCCGTTATCGTTTTCGCGTCCAACGCCGAATTCAGTCGACTGTATCGACTCAAAATTGAAATCAAGGGTCACTGCTCAGCCTCCCAGAATACGGTGTCGCTAAGTCGATACGGAAAAAGCTGTTGATCAGCATACAGTGTCGCCCGGCGCGTAATCAGTACCCGAGTATCTTTGCCAGTATGCGGGTTGCCATCCTGCGGCGGGTAAATCGTGAAGACGCGATAGCCCCTTACGGCAAACAGCAGGTTCATATAGTGGAGATTGAGATTCCAGAACAGAAACACGATCAGGCAAATCGCAACCAAGGTTGCCGAAAGATCACGCCAGTGCCCTAAGTCCGCAGTGTAAAAGGGCAAGAGCATCGAAAATAAGTACACCAGCAGATGATCGCGATGATCTTCAGCTCTGCCGACAATAATCTCCGCTGTCTCCTTGTTCTTCTTCGCCGTTCGCAGCTTGAGCAGCAAGAAGCAGTTCGGTATGACAATCATTACGCTGCAAAATGCGAGGAAGTATTTATTGGGAATCAGCGTATTTCCACGAATGGCCCACAGAACGAAGAGAGGTGAGATGCTGCTCAGCACCATCATCAGACGAGCAGGTTTCAGGCCCTCTCCGCGGACGGTTTTATCCATTGCATACCTCCGCAGGCGCGGACTGTTCAGACTGTGAAGTCTTTATTCTCAATTTACCGGAGATGAGCTTCGGGAGAAGTGTATCGCGCAGGGCTGCCAGAGTGCGCGATTCGCGTTCACCTTCGGCCCATCGTGAGATTAGGTGGCCCGTCGACTTGGAGAAACGCGCGATAACTGCGTCGGGCGGCATCGCAAGTTGCTTGGCGATAACGACCTCTGGACGAACGGCTGGATAAGCGCCGCCATCTGCCAGATGTGCGAGTGACTCAATAGTGTCCTGTGTCGTTGCTGCGAGGTAGATAAACTCGCGACATTCAGATTTGCGCGGACGCAAAACAGCAAACCCGGTGCTACCGGTGAGTCCATCTTCAGCGATCAGTACATACGATCCATTCCCAGGACGCACCGTGCCCACAATAGTGTCCCCGCATCTGAGAATTCTTTGCGCTCGGCTGGGGGCATCCTCTTTCGCGTAAACGGTTATGACCTCAATTCTGCCCCACTTTGTATTTGCCAAGTCGATGTAACGGATGATCTCTGGTTTTGTAGTTCGAGACCAACTTTCCGGATTGAGGAACGCGACATCAGAAAGTGATCCGACGCTCCAGCCTTTGGGGATGTCGCCGAGGGTGGAGTTCTCGAAGGAGTCGGGGAAGAGGGCGGCGATTTCGGGGGCGAGCGTGGGCAGGGCGGCGCGGCAGACCGCGGCGTCGGTCCAGCGGGGATGCTCGCGGCGCACAGCGGCCTTGGCACGCACCGGATCAAAGTCCACAAACCACGACTGGAAGAGCGCCCGCGCCATCGCCTCCAGCGTCTCGTTCATCCTCCGGTTCAACTCAATCTTGTCATCCAGCGTGCCCAGGATGTGCGCGATGGCCCGCTGCTCGTCGATATCAGGTATCGTTATTTGCATCCGGCGCTGGTCTGTGAGACTCACGTATTCGGCCATGTCTGTCTGGCCGGAAACGCCTTTGAACTGAACATAAAACTCTGGACCAAGCATCCAATAATAAAGAAATCGAGGGTTGATTGAGTCTGTATCAACTGAACGCCAGAAGCATAATTGCGGCGAATAAACGAACTGATGAATATCAGAGCTAACAAAGGCGAAGCGGCCCACTGTCCCCTTGGAAGTGAATACAACATCTCCTGATTGGCTGGCCTTATTTCCAATGCGGGCCAAGTTTTGCAAAGGAAAGCGGTCAGCGTCTATGAATTGAAATCCGTTGTTAATGTTCCCTGCGCGCGCGAACGGAAGCCCTACATTCCCTAGTTCATCATTCTTTGCTCTATAGCCGTCGCCGATCACAAGTTTGCCTTTGGATATGAGATCTGCCACATCGTGGCGTTGCCACTCACTCGCCATCGCCAAGCTCCTTCCCATCCGCAGGATTCTTTCCCTTGCGAATGTGCTTCGGCTTGGGCGCTCCCAGTTGCTGGATCTGCTCCACGGTTCGGTCGAAGTCGCTGACGGGCTGGCTGGCTTCGATCTGGCGGCGCTGCTCCTCATATTGGGCGAACTGCGCGCGGGCGTGCTCCTCGGCCAGAGCATGGGATATCTTGCCCGCCGAGGTGAGGACGTTGCGCTCGCTCAAGCGCAGAAATGCATCCAGTTTCGTGATCCAGTCTCGCATGGACATCGGCCGGTGGCCGCGCGCCTGCAACTCGGCAAAGTCCAGATACGCGGAGACGATCAGATTGAGCGCTTCCATCTCTTCCTTGTTCAGGTAATTCTTGGCGACGGTTACATCGGCCTTGCGCACCGGCCCGGCGGGCGCATTCTTCCAACTGGTCAGGCCCATGTGCGGCTGGCTGGCGTCGGCGCGGCGATGGACGATCTCCGCTGCGGTATGCCCATGCGCGGCCCAGTGCATTTTGTTCTGCACCGTTTTGAAGAACTGCTGGGTCAGCTCGGCGTTGCCGTCGTAGTCGATGCTGGTGGCGTAAATGTCGGTGATCTTCTGGTAGAAGAGCCGCTCGCTGGAGCGGATGTCGCGGATGCGCGCCAGCAGTTCGTCGAAGTAATCCTGCCCGAGAGTACGGCCGGCCTTAATGCGCTCGTCATCGAGGGTAAAGCCTTTGACCAGAAGTTCGCCGAGCCGGGCGGTGGCCCACTGGCGGAACTGAGTGCCTCGCGGCGACCGCACGCGGTAGCCGACCGCCAGAATCATGTCCAGGCTGTAGTGCTTCAGGGACCGTCGGACCTGCCTGCCGCCTTCAGATTGAACTTGTAAGTATTCCTTACAAGTTGCCTCTGCGGACAGTTCATGTTCCTCGTAAATCGCTGCAATATGGAGGGTTATGTTTTGCGGGGTAGTTTGGAACAGCTCCGCGATCTGCGCCTGCGTGAGCCAAACCGTCTCCCCATCCAGCCGGACCCGGAGGTTCAGGCCAGTATCCTGATAGATAAGCACCTGGCCTGTGGAGGGGGCCGAGTCGGTTGGCTGTTTACGCCTCTTCTCACCGGCCATACGCAAGCTCCTTCAGGTTGGCGGGGATAACGACATCCAGCCTGGTGAGCAGGGTGACGATATGGAACCAAGGCAATTGGTCAGCAGGCTGCTGACCAAATTGCACGTCCGGGCAGTGCTCGGCGAAGTAGCGCATGTACTTCAGGTTGGTGGTGGAGAAGCCTTTCATGTCCGGGAATGTCGCCTTCAGGTCGCGGGTCAAGCGCTCGATTACCCTGGCACCCCATCCCTGCTGGGTTTGCCGCTGAAGAATGTCGTACCCGATCTGGTGATAGAGACGAATCAACTCGGAGTTGACGGCCAGTGCCGCCCGGCTACGCGCCGCTTGAATGCGTCCTTTGAGCGCCTCCAGCCACTCAGAGTAGCCATTTGGGATGAGCTCACTCGCCATACCCAAGCTCCTTCAGGTTGGCGGCGATGGCGGCGTCGAGCTTTGCGGCCTCGGCCTGCTGCTGGCGGAGCGTGGCGGCGAGACGAGCCATCTTTTCCTCGAACGGCTCGCCGTCGTCCTCGACGGCCTCGGCCCCGACGTAGCGGCCCGGCGTGAGCACATGGCCATGCTTGCGAATCTCCTCCAGCTTGGCGGATTTGCAGAAGCCGGCCACATCCTCATACTTCCCCGCGCCTTTATCCCCGCGCCAGGCGTGGTAGGTTCCGGCGATGCGCGCAACGTCCGCGTCGGTCAGCTCGCGGTGAACGCGATCTTTGAGAACACCGAGCTTGCGCGCATCAATAAAGAGCGTCTCGCCGCGCCGGTCGCGGAAGCGCCCGTTCTTTTTGTACTTGGCGAGGAACCAGAGGCAGACCGGAATCTGCGTGGCATAGAAGAGCTGGCCCGGTAGCGCGACCATGCAATCGACAAGATCCGCTTCAATGATGGCCTTGCGAATCTCGCCCTCGCCGGACTGGTTGGACGACATGGAGCCGTTGGCCAGAACGAACCCGGCAAGTCCGGTGGGCGCGAGGTGCGCGATGAAGTGCTGCACCCAGGCATAGTTGGCGTTGCCGGCGGGCGGCACGCCGTAGACCCAGCGCTTGTCGGTCTTGAGCAGGTCGCCGCGCCAGTCGCTGTCGTTGAAGGGCGGATTGGCGATGACGTAGTCGGCCTTGAGGTCGGGGTGCTTGTCAGCGTGGAAGGTGTCGCCGTGGCCGATCTGCGCGTCGATGCCACGGATGGCAAGGTTCATCTTGGCCAGACGCCAGGTGGTGTAGTTGGACTCCTGCCCGTAGATGGAGATGTCGCCGATGCGCCCGCTGTGC
>JAJXXG010000037.1 GCA_021781255.1 Acidobacteriota bacterium | reverse complement strand
TAATGACCTGCTGCTGATAGTTGAGTGTGTTCTGTGAGCTGATGAGCGCCTGGCGGTCAGTAGCCACCTGAGCTTCAGCGTTGACGACATCTAGCGGAGCCATGGTACCTATCTGGAGTTGCTTCTTGTCGTCGGCCAGGAGTTGCGTGCTTTGCTGCAACGCGCGGTCCTTGGCCTGCACATCCTCATAAGCGCTCACCAGACCCCAGTAAATGTTCTCCACCTGATTCACCGTGTAGAGAATCTGCTGGCGGAAGGCTGAATTCGTGATCCGACGATCATTAATCGCCTGGTAGATAAAGCGCTTGTTGACCCAAATGCCTGCACCCTGCAGAAGGTGCTGCGTCACTGTAGCCTTGAAGTCGGAGCTGAGCTGCGGGCTGAAGAGGGTTACACCGTTCGATGTGGTCGCGTAGGTATTGTTGAAGCTGAACTGCAGTGAGGTGCCGGTGACAAAACCCTGATTGTAAGTAAAGTTGTAGGTGTTGGTCGAACTGGTGCCGCCAGTGAAGAAGCTGGTGGAAACCTGTCGTGCACGATCAAATTGTATGTTGGCACTGACTGACGGCTCAAGGCTTTCCGGCGCCGGGCCAGCGCCCTGAGTAGTGAGGGAAAGGCCAGAGGTTCCGGAACCGGCGCCGCCGGCGCCAACACTGGTGCCGCCGGGACCGCCGCCTGCGGTGAGCGTAGATGAGGCACCGCCAAGAGTGTTGGTCACCAGGCCGGCAGGCGCACCCAAAGGCGTGGCACCTGTCTTCGTGCGCAAAATGTCTGTGTCTGCGATATCCAGGTTATAGCGGGCAATGGCAATGTCGTAGTTATTCTCAAGGGCCAGCGCCAGCGCGTCAGACAGGCTCAGATAAATCTTGCCATCCTTCATCAAATCCGTCAGGCGTGGCGAGTTCTGAAAGCTGGCCTTGGGAATGGATGTGGGGATGAACCATGCGACGGGGTCACCCCAGGTACGGCCGGCGGGCTTGCTGTAATTGCGCATTGACTGGCGAAGATCAAGTGGCTGCGTAAGTACGGGCTTTGGGGCAGCCGGCAAAGTAGAGGCAGCCCTGTCCGTAACGGTGGGAGCTGTCTGCTGAGCGAACCCTGTAGGCGCTCCTGCCATGATTGTGAGCATGGCCGCTGCAGCGGCCCGCAGACGTTGGCCTGAACGCCCTGAGCGCTGGCGTACGGGGCTCTCCTTGTGCTCAAACGCACGAATACCGAGCAAATGCATGATTCCTCTCCACGAGTAGGTGAGGCATGTGGGGTGCCATTACTCAAGACGTCCGGAGAGCCTCCCCGGACGCAGTATTTTCTGCGGCCCATGTGTGTAAGTTCCATCAGCAGGGGTCTTTCTTAACCTTCCCAGTTCACTACGCACCCAATCTGAGGTTCGTTCCGTGCAAATATGCTGACCGGTGCAAGAAGCCGGCAAGAGATGGCGCCGGTAAAAGGACGCAAAGATATGAGTATATCCCACAGGTTCCATTCCGCTCACGGATGGGCCAATCCAGTAGGCTGTTATCAAAGCAGATACCCGTGATTGACCGCCTCCAACCCGCATCTGAACCACCGGAATTGCCCATTCCGCAGACGTGGCGGCTGACGCTTTCCTACGACGGAACAGACTTCCACGGCTGGCAGGTGCAGCCGGGCCTGCGAACTGTCCAAGGAGAGTTGCAGGCGGCGCTGTGTCGGGTGACGGGCGAAGGCCCGCTACCCCAGGGCTGTGGACGAACAGATACAGGCGTCCATGCTTTGGGACAGGTGGCAAGTTTCCAGCTTGCGGCCCGGATTCCCACGCAAAATCTGCTTCGTGCTTTGAATCGCACGTTGCCGGAAGCAATCCGCGTACTCGATGCACGCCTGGTAGCGCCAGATTTTCACGCCCGGCATTCGGCTGTGGCAAAGAACTATGAGTATCGCGTCTTTCGTGGGGCGGTATGTCCACCATTTCTGTCACGGTATGTGTACGCCTGCCGCTGGCCCTACGATATCGGGGCTTTGCAGGCCGCCGCACAACAGATCCTGGGAGAACACGACTTCTTGAGCTTTGCAGCAACGGATCCGGATCTGGCCTGGCGCACCGCGGCAGATGATTCCCTACCCCAACGATCGAATCGGCCAGATGGGCCGGCTGTTCGTCGGATTTTTTTCTCCGAATGGATTGAACAGGAATCCTCCGAGGGCAGGTTGCTTCTGTATCGCGTAAAAGGAAACGGCTTTCTGCATCACATGGTGCGCAATCTGGTGGGCACAATGCTCGATGTGGGCCGCGGATATCGGCGTGTCGAGGAAATTCCTCTGATTCTGGCGGCGCGAAACCGCGCTGCGGCTGGACCGACTGCGCCAGCATGTGGATTGTTTCTGCACTCCGTTGAATACGCAGAAGAGCCAGAGTCCAGCGACCTCGGCTAAAGCGAAACGAACGCCTGCCTGCCGCCTGCTACCCTTGAAACAGCGGCCATGACCATGATCCAAAGTAGCTCGGCGTTTTCCCGCGTGACGGCCCTGGCCGCACGACGGACGGTGCATTCTGCCTTTGCCTGGATGCACAACAACCCTCGAACCATAATGGACTGGCAGGCCGATTTGGTGGCTATTCCTGCGCCACCATTTGGCGAGGATGCGCGCTCTTCGTGGGCTGCGGAGAGGTTTGCCGAGATCGGTTTGCAGCAAATTGAAATCGACGCTCTGGGTAACGTAACCGGATTGCTGCCCGCTGCGGATCTTCCACCTGAAAGCAGTGGTCCGGTTGTTGTTCTTTCAGCACATCTCGACACGGTGTTTCCAGCAGGCACGGAACTTGCACCCGCGTTGGGCGAATGCAATGGAGGCCTGCGGCTAACCGCACCGGGGGCATGCGACAACGGAGCAGGTGTGGCTGGCATGTTGGCTGTGGCGCGGGCAATGGTGATTACTGGTGTGAAATTGGCGGCACCACTCATACTACTTGCGAATGTGGGAGAAGAAGGCGAAGGCGACCTGCGAGGTGTGCGGCATTTTTATGCGCAGAAGGAGCGTACGGGACGAATTGCGGCACACATCGTGCTGGACGGCGCTGGCGCAGACTCGGCAGTTACAGAGGCTTTGGGCAGCCGGCGATTTCAGATCACAATCTCTGGCCCCGGTGGACACAGCTTTACTGACGCAGGTACGCCCAATCCCATTGCTGCGTTGGCAGTAGCGCTGGTAGCACTCGCACGTACCCAGCTTCCCGAGGAGCCGCGCACCACGCTGAATCTGGGCACAGTGCACGGCGGCACAAGCGTGAACTCCATTCCGGAAAGCGCGACTGCCTCTGTAGACTTTCGTTCTACAAGCGCTGGCGAGCTCGTTCGACTGGAGGTAGCCTTGCACCGGGCTGTGGAAGATGCATGCATTGAGGCAAATGCGCGCACATTCAGCAACTCGGCACGCGGTGATCTTCGTTTCTCGATCAACAAGATTGGAGATCGACCTGCGGCACGGCTGGAAGAGGATTCCGCCTTGCTGACTGTGATGCGCGCGGTAGATCGACACTTGGGTTTGCGTACAGACCGGCGGCTGGGTTCGACGGATGCCAACCTCCCGCTTTCACTTGGCATTCCAGCTATCGCCCTGGGAGCTGGCGGCGAAGGCGGCGGCGCACACACACTGGCTGAGTGGTATTGCGACAAAGAGCGAGAGATTGGGTTGCGCCGAATACTGCTGCTGACCCTGGCAATGACCGAGTGGGCAGCGGAGCAGTAAATTTGGATACCGAAGTCGGGTTTCACGCCCGGATAGGCACTGGCGGTGGAAGATCTGGGGCGTCTTCACGCTTTTGCAGCTCAACGCGCATGGTAGGCAGCGCCTCAGGATAGTTTGCGCGAACATAATCGATCATCTTTTCGCGCACCAGGCAGCGGAGATCGAAATTCTTGCCTGAGTCGCCAGAGCTGACCAGGCAGCGCAATTCCATGGTGTGCTCCGTCAGGTTTGTCACTTGAAGTCCACACACACGTCCGTCCCACAGAGGCGTGGTCTTTACCACACGTTCAAGCTCGGTAAGAAGCGGCTCCACGGGCATGGAGTAATCCACATAAAGAAACGCTGCCCCCCTGATCTGGGCTCCACTGCGAGTCCAGTTGGTGAATGGCTGCTCGATGAAGTAGCTGAGCGGAACAATGAGGGTGCGCTGATCCCAGATATTGACGACCACATATGTGGCCGTAATTTCGGCGATACGGCCCCACTCACCGGCGATTACAACTACATCGTCAATGCGAATAGGCTCAGTGAAGGCGATTTGCATGCCTGCGATGAGATTCGATGCGGTGGATTTGGCTGCGGTGGCAAGCACCAGGGAGGCGAGGCCGGCAGATGCCATCAGTCCGGTGCCAAACTTCCACAAACGGGGGTCGTGCAGACTCCACAGTAAAGCGCCAACATCAAGAACCATGACGAATGCAATCATCATGCGACGGAAGAACTGGAGCTGCGTGTGAATTGCACGTGCTTTCAAGTTGTCAGCACGCTTGATGTCGAAGCGGCGGTGCATCACAGCTTCAAAGACATACACTGCACCTACGGCCAACCAGCCAAGCGAAAGAATCAACAGTATCTCGAAGATCTGCTGGAGACGATCAATCCACGTGCTGCCGACGACAGGAGTGAACGGCAAGACCACCAGTACGCCGACGCAGAGCAAAACTGCGCGAGAGGGTTTCGTGAGATATCTTTTGATTCCGAGATTCTTCCACTGCTCCTTGCTTTGCTTGCGTCCGGCGAGCTTGAACAAGGCATAATGCAAGCCATTGCCAAAGACCACTACCGCACACAGAAGAAGAACTCCTATCAGCCATTCGTGTTCGTGAATTCCAATGTGTATCATTCTTTCTCCTTGAAGTGGGCTTACTCTGTATGACGCAGAGAGTTTGCGCCGTGCTGCCTGACCAGCACACTTGGCGCTATGCGAATGAGGGTCGCAACTGCAATGATTCAAAAAGATGAAACTGCGCGCCTATGTGCTGATGGTCTTTGTGGTCGCCGTATGGGGCTCTACATTCGTGCTCGTCAAGGACGCGCTCAAAGATGCCACGCCAGCGGCCTTCAATCTTGTACGCATGACACTTGCGTTTGCGCTTCTTGCCGTAGCCTATCATCGACACTGGCACAGAATCCGCTGGAAGGATGCGGGGGCAGGCGCTCTTGTAGGCCTCTGCCTTGCAGCGGGCTACCAGTTTCAGACGACAGGTCTGGCTCGCACAACGCCCTCAAAGTCGGCATTCTTAACCGGGCTGGTGGTTGTTCTGGTGCCCCTGATGTCCACGATCCCCGCTTTGCGGCCTCCTGGGGGCAAGGCTCCACGCTGGAATGCATACTCGGGCGCTGCAATTGCCTTTGTGGGTATCGTACTTCTAACTGTGCCTGCAACTGCGGAAGCTCGTGGAATTGCGGGATTTCTTCCGGACTTTGGGGCAATGAACTTTGGGGACGTGCTGACGCTCGGCTGCGCAATAGCCTTTGCATTTCATTGTCTGGCGCTTGGGCACATCTCGCCGCGTGTTCCCTTCCAACCTCTGGCGCTCCTGCAGATTGGTTTCTGCGCAGTATTTATGGCACTGAGCCTGCCGCTGATTGAACATCCTCACATATCCTGGACACCGCGGCTGGTTATTGCACTGTTGATTGCAGCTGTGTTGGCGACAGCCGCTGCATTTTCCATACAAAGCTGGGCACAGTCCATTCTTCCTTCCACGCACATCGCACTGGTGCTCACGCTGGAGCCGGTATTTGCGTGGATTACCTCTTTTCTCTTCGCAGGGGAGCGACTGTCGGCGCGTCCAACGGCGGGTGCACTGCTGATTCTTGCGGGAATTGCACTCACAGAACTGGTGCCACAGCCGCATTTGCCTACCGCGCACGAGGCCTGATCCGCTCGCGTACACTGACAGAGAGAACTCCACAATGGTGAAGAATGCAGCCGCTGCAGACACAACGGTGCGCAAGTTGCGCTACTTGCCACGGGAGCACGGCGCAACGGCGATGCTGCTTACACCGATTGTGTGTGCAGGCATCCTGGCACGCACCTGGCATTGGAGCGAATTGGCGACGCTGACTGCGGCCTTCGCTGCTCTCGCGGCGAAGGATCCATTGGTTGTGCTCTTTCGCCAGCGTTTCATCTGGAAGCAGAAACATGCAGAGACCGGCACTGCAACCCGTTGGTTTGCCTTCTGGTCAGTACTATTCTGCGGCAGCGGCCTGATTCTGCTTTATAGATGGCCATGGAAAATGCTCGCAGGAATGGGCAGCGGCCTGGTGGCCTATTCGGTGGTGGCAGTAGCCGTAAATGTCAAGAACAAGCAAAGATCCACGCTCTTCCAACTTGCAAGTGCTGCCGCACTTACATCAAGTTCACTTGCCTGCGCAATTTCGGCGACAGGCACAATTCCCGATTGGTGCTGGTGGCTGTGGGCTCTGCTTGCAATGCACGCGACCTTGGGAATCCTGGTGGTGCACGCACGATTGGACGCACGAATTGCACTTCGATCGCCGTCGACGACTGCAAAGCAGTCGCGGCGGACTGCCCTCACAGCTCTCACCCTTCTAGCCTGTGCCCTAGTGGCAGCTGGAATTGCGCGTCAGACATGGATTGCTTTGGCCTTAGCCGTCGCAACGGTAGGATTCGGTTATGACCTCGCCAGGCAACGCAATATAACTAATCTGCAAATGCCGTTGATGAAGGTCGGTCGCCGCGCGTTAGCTCTTGCCCTTGTCTTTGCCGTGCTGGTTATCGTCGGGCTATGGTAGCAAAAGCTATTTGAAGAGCCACGTCAGTCGAGGTTCGTGTCGCGATAGCGCTCGAGAACTCCGGCTTGGGTGATGACACCCTCCAGCGTGCTGAAATCTGCTCGGCTGACAACAGGCACAAGGGGCCAGCGGTCGACATAGCGTAGTGCAACGTCCAGCGGTTGATCCGGATGCAAATAAGGAATCTGGCGATTAGCCAGGAAGTCACTGAGCTTTTTCCCGCTTGGATCTTCATTGCTCATCGTTTCGAACTCCTTACGCGTAAGGGAGCTCCAGCCGGACGGCTTGAGCCGGACGAGCATCACATCGGGAGCCTTCTGGTCAGTGACACGCGCGCCCCAGTTGGCAATATCGGCGGTGTCCAGCACGCGCTTCACAGGTGGACGCATCGCGTCTTCCACACGCAAGATGCTCTCTTCGCGCTGCTCCTCCATCGAAGGAAGCTCTAATCCATCCTGGCGGGTGAGAACGTCGAAGATCGCGGTCTCGTCCATTGCACGTGAGATTAGATAGGCAAAAGTGTTGGCGACAAGGACCGGAACGATGATGGAGTAATTGCCACTGACCTCGAGGACCATGAAGACAGAGGTCATTGGAGTGCGAAGAAAGCCCGCGAACAGAACGCCCATACCAACGAGCGCATAGGTTCCGGGTGACCACGGGATATGCGGCATCAGAGCGTGCTCCGCGCCACCTACGGCAGCACCGAACATGGCTCCGATATAAAGCACCGGTGCAAACATGCCACCAGGTGTTCCACTCACGAAGGAAAGCAGCGTGGCAACGATCT
>JAJXXG010000148.1 GCA_021781255.1 Acidobacteriota bacterium | reverse complement strand
TGCTGCAAGCCTATAAAGCCCTACTCCACCAATATCGACAAATCGCCGCGACCTTACTCTTCATCCCATAAACCGACAGCAAAAAACAAACCCCACCAAAAAATGATGGGGTTCGTCAGCAGTCTGGAACCCCGGCCGGAGCCGGGGTTCTTCTTTACGGAGAGGAGAAAGCAGGATTACATAGCTGCCACAAAGTCGGGAACCATCGCGGCGTTGTAGCTTTGCAGCAACTGGGTCGTTCGCGCGGCCATGCCAGTGTACATCGCTGCGGCGCGGAAGGCATTCACGCGAACTCCTTCGCTGGCCTGCGTGAAAGCGTATTGAGCCAGGGCCATGAGGACGCAAACGCGAATCTGCATGGCGTCGCTGTGCAGTGTTTCCACCAACAGGCGGTCAACGCCATCGCAATGCTTTGCGGTGTAATCCGCCATCTCCAGCATCACTCGCGCATTCTGGTACATCACCCACAGGCCTCTCGGGCCCTCCATGCGCTGCCAGGCATCTTCAGGCGTGGCGCTCAAGCCTTCTTGCCAAAGGAAATTATCGCTCAACTCGCGCGCGCTCCAATCGGAACGGAGGCGAGCCATCAAAGTCTCCCAAGTCTGAGAATTGCGGCGGCGCACACTCTTGCGCCAGCGCACAAGATAGACCGCAATCGCAATCACGGCCGTAATTTGGAACACAGGCAATAGCATAAAGGATCCTTACAATCGCACTTTCGGTAACCAAGATTCTGGTGACCGGACCCTGAGCCCTTTTACATACTCTTTACTTGTATCAGAAAACAAGGCACTTGTGTACGGGAAAGATGGTTACGAAATACATCTTTTGGGGTATAAGGGACTTACCCATCGGAAGATGCACTAAAGTAACCATTCCATGGCGGCAGATTCGGCATATGCGTCGAAAAGCTTGGAGGCAAGCGCATAAGTGGCTGTTTCAAAGCTACTTGCTTCTCAAAGAGAGCTAAATCTAATGCCAGCGCACGGTCCAGACGGCCCAGAGTGGGGGGATCCGTACTGAGCCCTCCTCTACAATGAAGATGTGGAAAATTTCCAGCGAAGGAGCAACATTCGAGTGCCACAACGCACATTGAGCATCATCAAGCCGGACGCGGTTCGAAACGGAGCGGCCGGCGCCATTCTGGCCGAGATTGATAAGGCCGGTTTCCGCATTGTCGCCATCAAGAAAGATTTCGTCTCAAAGTGTACAGCCGAGGGCTTTTACGCCGTCCACCGCGAGCGGCCGTTCTTTGACGACCTGACAACCTTCATGTCTTCAGGTCCGATCATTCTCATGGTATTGGAGAAGGACAACGCCATTGCCGACCTGCGCAAGCTGATGGGCGCCACCAACCCCGCCAACGCCGAGGAGGGGACCATCCGCAAAAAGTTCGCCAGCTCCATTCAGGAAAACGCTATCCACGGCTCCGACGCGGAAGACACGGCCGCCTTCGAGATCGGCTATTGGTTTGCGGGCTGCGAGCTGATTTAGGGTCTGTTATTAACCTTAGCGCGGGCGTCGGGCCGTGGCCACGCGGGGAATGCCCCGCAGATCCACCGTGAATTCAACACCGTTGAACCCGGCGCTAGCGAGCAGTGCGCGAATTGGTTCCTGCTGGCCGTAACCGATCTCGAGCACAACAAAGCCACCAGAGACGAGCGCGCCGAATGCGGCGGGAATGAGACGGCGATAGATAGCAAGGCCGTCCTCGCCGGCGAAGAGCGCTTGCGCGGGCTCGTAGTCGCGCACCTCAACGGAGAGCGCATCGCGGTCGCACTCCGGCACGTAGGGTGGATTGGAGACAACGAGATCAAACTGCTCGCCGGTGACGGGGACCAGAAGATCGCCTTCGAGAAAGCGGATGCGATCCGCAACACCGTTTCGCTCTGCATTTTCGCGCGCAACGGCCAGGGCGCGTGTAGAGATTTCCGTTGCAGTCATTTGCGCAGCGGACAGCTTGTGGGCCAAGGCCACGGCAATCGCGCCCGAGCCGGCGCCAACGTCCACGATCCGAGGCCGGGCAAAACCGGCGGCCTGCACAATCGCTTCTTCTACCAGATGCTCCGTCTCGGGCCGCGGGATGAGCACATCGCGGTTGACGCGGAAGGTGAGTCCGTAGAACTCCGCTTCGCTGGTAATGTACTGCATGGGCTCGCCGGCGAGGCGGCGCTTGGCCAGAGCGCGCAGCGCAGCGGCGGCATCGGACGGGAGAGTCGCGTCCTCGTGCGCGATGAGCCAAGCCAGGTTTGTGCCTGGCGCATTTTGCCTGAGCACATGAAGCAGCAGCGCCTCCGCGTCGCGCCGCGCGCGCTCGGGATGCGGCCCCGAGGCAAGCAAAGACTCGGCTTCGGCGATCAATGCGCGGACGTTCGAGCGAGTAAATGGCGTGGGCTGCATAAGACCGGCCTAGACCGGATAGCGCTCCAACGCAATGGCATGTTTGGCCACAGTGTGGCTTAGCGCAACCGCATCGGGCGGCGTGAACCGCGCCAGCCTCCGCAGAATCGCCAACTGCGTGCTCAATGCGTCGCCTTCGCCGCAGGCGGCCAGCACACGCCGTGCAGCCCGTTCGGCCAATCCCATCGCCTCGTCAGCCAGCAGTCCCGTCATCGCCGCGGCAACTTCAGCCGAGTTGCGCCCCGCGCGGGCCATCTTCTGCGCACGTAGCAGCGCCGACTCCAGCGCATAGACCTGGCTAATCATGTCTGCCAGATCGGCCATAATCTCCTGTTGCTCCTCGAGGCCGGTCATGAAGCGCTGGCTGGCCACGCCCGCCGCAAACAGCGCCATCTTTTTCACCGCCGCCAGCACCGCCGCTTCGCGCGCCAGCGGCTCGCCGGCGCCGAAGTCATCGCTGAACGCGGGCGGGGCAAAAGCGGGCGGGTCGATCACTTCGTCCATCACGCGCTTGATGGCAGCGAGCAGCGGCAGTTTCCCACTCATCGCCCGCTTCATCAACCATCCGGTAATGATCAGCCGGTTGATTTCGTTCGTTCCCTCGAAGATGCGGTTGATGCGTGCGTCGCGGTAGAAGCGCTCCGCCGGATAGTCTTCGACGTAGCCGTAACCACCCATGGTGGCGATCAACTCGTCCGCCACCAGCGAGAGCATCTCCGACCCGTAGATTTTCAGGATGGAGCACTCGACCGCGTACTCCTCAATAAGGCGTGGATCATCGACGGGCTGGCGCGGCTCGCCGGCGCCGGATCGAGCGATTTTGGCCCCTTCCAACCTCGCATCAATCATAGCCGCTGTGCGATAAGCCATGCTTTCGGCGGCGTAGAGATGTGCCGCCGCGGAAGAAATCTTGCGCTGGATCAGGCCGAACTCCGCGATCGCCTTGCCGAAGGCGTGGCGCTCTTTGGCGTAGCGAATCATGTTCGCCAGCGCATGACGCGCGCCGCCGATGCACGCCACGCCCAGCTTGAAGCGGCCTACGTTCAGAACATTGAATGCAATGTGGTGGCCTTTGCCGGCCTCGCCCAGCAGGTTCTCTTTGGGAATTTTGCAATCCTGCAATACCAAGGGACAGGTGGACGAGCCACGAATCCCCAGCTTGTGTTCTTCGGCGCCCACGGTGAGGCCCGGCGTATCGCGTTCGATCAAAAATGCGGTGAATTTTTCGCCGTCAATCTTGGCAAAGACCGTATAGAGCCCGGCAGTCCCGCAGTTGGTGATCCACATCTTCTCGCCGTTGAGAATATAGTGCGCGCCGTCGGCTGAGAGCGTGGCGCGAGTGCGGATGTTCATGGCGTCAGAGCCGGAACTAGCTTCGGACAATCCATAGGCCCCGATCCACTCGCATGTTGCCAGCTTGGGCAGGTAGCGTTTCTTTTGCTCTTCAGTCCCATACCAGACCAAAGGCAGCGTGGCGATGCCGATGTGCGCACCGAAAGCCGTTGAAAAGCTGGCCAGCGTCGAGATGTGATCGGTAACCAGCGTGGAACTGACTTTGTCCATCTCCATGCCGCCGTACTCCTCGGGGATGTCGACGGCGGTGAATCCCAGCTCCGCGGCCTTGCGCAAAATCGCCCGCATAGCTCCGGGCTCCTTGGCTTCGATCGCCGGCGCGCTGGGCAGAATTTCTTCGCGCGCAAACCGGTCCGCGGTGGCCGCGATCTGGCGCTGCTCCTCATTCAGGTCTTCGGGGGTGAAAATCTCTTCCGGGGTGCGGGATTCGAAGAGAAAACTACCGCCTGCGGCGGCGACGATGGGGGATGTGGCGATGGTGGACACGGGCACAAAGTCCTCCTAGAGATGCCATCGCTATGATAGATGCTTGAAGCGCCCAGAAAGATATGCGGGTATCCGATATCTGAAAATCCAGATTCTCCGACTTCGCTCAGGACAGGTTCTGCGCCCCACGCAGTGCTAACTGCACTGTCGAGGGAGTTCAATTTCATGGAATTTTGGTTTCCCGCCAATCGCGGGAGAGACTTTCTTGAGTCCCCGCTACAGGCGTACTCTGAATCCTCAGGAGAATTCATCCGCCGATGTACGTCTCTCAACGCTTCGTCCTCGCCGTTCTGGCGGTGCAGCTTCTTGCCTTGCCCGTTGCCCGCGCCCAGCAGCCCGCTCCCGATGCTGCTGCCAAAGAATACGTTCGCGCCCATTACACCAAATATGAGTTCCGCATTCCCATGCGCGACGGTGTGCGGTTGTTCACCGCAGTCTTTGTGCCCAAGGCCTCGGCCTTCCCTGACGATCCGGGGCCGTATCCGATTCTCATGGAGCGTACTCCCTATAGCGTCGCTCCCTACGGCGAAGACCGCTATCCCGCGCACCTCGGCCCGTCAGACGAATTCGAGAATTCCGGCTACATCTTTGTTTACCAGGATGTGCGCGGGCGCTGGATGAGCGAGGGGACGTTCGTTGAGATGCGTCCGCACATCGACGTGAAAACGTCGCCCAAAGATGTGGACGATTCGTCCGACACCTACGATACCGTTGAGTTCCTGCTCAAGCACGTGCCCAACAACAACGGCAAGGTCGGCATCTGGGGCATCTCTTATCCGGGGTTCTACACTTCGGCGTCCATCATCGATTCGCATCCGGCCATTGCTGCGGCCAGCCCGCAGGCGCCCATGACCAACCTCTTCCTGGGCGACGACTCGTATCACGGCGGCGCCTTTATGCTCTCGGCGACTTTTGGATTTTACGCGCCGTTTTTTCATGCGCAACAGAATCCCATGCTGCCCAAGCCCGCGGTACCTTTCGATTTCGGCACCCCGGATAGCTACAGGTTCTATCTCCAGGCCGGTAACATCGCCAACCTGGATAAGTACATACCGGGACAAACAGGGCTCTTCGACGACCAGTACAAGCACGACACGTACGACGAATATTGGCAGTCTCGCGATCTCTCGCGCCATATGAAAAATGTGAAGTGCGCGGTGCTTGTGGTGGGCGGCTGGTTCGACGCCGAAGACATCGAAGGCCCTTACCGAACCTTTAACGCCATCCGCAAATTCAATCCCGAGACGCCGATCACTCTGGTCGAGGGGCCGTGGGTGCACGGAGGTTGGGCGCACGGCGATGGCGACCATCTTGGTGATGTGCAATTTAACGCCAAAACCGCCGAGTATTTTCGCGCCAATATTCAATTCCCCTTCTTCGAGCATTATTTGAAGGGCAAGGGCAAGACGCTTCCCGAGGCCATTGTCTTTGAGACTGGAACCAACGTCTGGCGCCGCTACGACAAATGGCCGCCTAAAGCCGCTACCCCCAAAACTCTCTACTTTCACGCCGGCGGAAGGCTTAGCTTCGATCCGCCGGAGGAAACCCGGAGCGTGGACGAGTACCTGAGCGATCCCAACCACCCCGTACCCTTCGTGGGCTACACCACTGACACTGTGCCGCAGCGCTACATGGTCGACGACCAGCGCTTCGCCAGCTACCGGCCTGACGTGCTGGTTTACGAGACCGACCCGCTAACTGAGGACGTGACCATCGCCGGTCCTATCTCGCCGCACCTCAATGTCGCCAGTTCCGGCACCGATTCGGACTTCGACGTCAAGCTAATCGACGCTTATCCCGACGAAGATCTCGGCGCACAGGATTCCAATGCGCGGCCCAACAAGCGCGTCCTGGGCGATCCGCCGCTGCACATGGGCGGCTACCAGCAGTTGCTGCGCGGCGAGCCTTTCCGCGCCAAATTCCGCTCCAGTTGGGAAAAGCCGGAGCCACTTACGCCGGGCAAGGAAACTGCCATCAACTTTACGATGCCCGATGTCTACCACACCTTTCGCCGCGGCCACCGCATCATGGTGCAGGTCGAGAGCTCCTGGTTCCCGCTCACCGATCGCAACCCGCAGACATTCACTGACATTCCTTACGCGAAGCCGGAGGATTTTAGGGAAGCCACCGAACAGATCTTCCACCAGAAAGATGCTGCTTCCGGCGTCGAGGTGGAGGTGCTGCCGCAACCGTAAGACAACTGGAAACTGCCCCCACGGCTGGCGGTCACGGATAAGATGCTTCTGGCGGGATTATCATAGACGTTTGCGTTCCGGCGCCGACCGTCGGCGCGCAATCTTTGCATCCGATAAGAGGCGTCATGTCTTTTCGCGTTTTCCGCAACTTTTCCCTGTCCCTGATCCTGATTTCGATGGCCGCGTTCACGCTGCACGCCGAAGAGGGCATGTGGACGTTCGACAATCCGCCGCTCAAGCAACTGGCGGACAAATACAACTTTCACCCCACGAAGGAGTGGCTCGATCATCTTCGGCTTTCCAGCGTGCGGCTTAACGACGGCGGGTCCGGCTCGTTCGTCAGCCCCGACGGCCTGTTGCTCACGAATCATCACGTTGCGCGGGGCCAACTGCAAAAGAACTCAACGGCTGAGCACGATTACGTGCGCGACGGCTTCTATGCAGCGACTCCGGACCAGGAGATGAAGTCGCCCGACATGGAAGTGAATGTGTTGGTAAGCATGCAGGACGTGACGGCGCGCGTCGAAGGCGCAGCCAAAGGCATCACCAACGATGCCCAGGCGCTGAAGGCACGCGAGGCAGAGATCGCCGCCATCGAGAGAGAGAGCAAAGACAAGACCGGCCTCCGCTCCGATGTGGTCACACTCTACAACGGCGGCGAATATTGGCTGTACCGATATAAGGCCTACACTGACGTGCGCCTGGTTTTCGCGCCCGAGGAACAGGCTGCCTTTTTCGGAGGCGACCCGGATAACTTTACCTACCCGCGTTACGACCTGGACATGGCGCTCTTCCGCGTTTATGAGGACGGCAAGCCGCTGCACACGGAAAACTATCTGAAGTGGAGCGCCAAAGGGGCCGCTCCCGGCGAGCTGGTTTTTGTTTCCGGCAATCCCGGCTCGACCTCGCGCCAGGACACGGTAGCCCAATTGCTCACGGAGCGTAATGTCCGCGAGCCGGCAATAATCGAGTATCTGCGGCGCCGCATTGCCGCGGCGCAGGAGTTCGCAAAGCAAGGCCCGGAGCAGGCCAGGCTCGTGGCAAGCACCATCTTCTTTCTGCAAAACAGCCTGAAGGTCTATGTGGGCCGCGCCGAAGCTCTCTCAAGCAAAGCAATCCTCGCCAAGA
>JAJXXG010001188.1:3184-7566 GCA_021781255.1 Acidobacteriota bacterium | reverse complement strand
TCAACTGTTTGTGCAGCCCGATCATTACATCTATCGAATGCTCTACAGTCAGGGCGTCTCAATGGATGATCTCGAAATCGGGGCACCGCAGCTTAAGAATCCCAGAAGAGTCTGGAGCATCTTTGCGAGCCACTATGCGCTTTTCCGTGGAACCCCCACGCGCATGTGGCTTGACTTCGCATTTCAGGAATTATTTGGCCTTCAGGAAAGGCTCTCCGCACACACCGCGGACCACTATTTCGACGTAATCTCGGAAAAGCTTGCCACACAAGAATTTCGCCCTCGCGCATTGTTTGAGCGTTTCGGCATCGAACTCCTTGCCACTACCGATTCGCCCCTCGATTCTCTAGCCGATCACCAGGCCATTCGCAATTCCGGTTGGCCTGGAAGAATCATTCCCACCTTCCGCCCTGATCCAGTTGTTGATCCGGAGTTCGTCGGCTTCTCTGAGCAAATCGTCCAGCTCGGCCAGCTCACCGGTGAAGACACTTCCTCCTGGTCCGGCTATCTCAACGGCTTGAGAAAGACCCGCGCTCATTTTCAAGCCCTCGGCTGCACCGCTACCGATCATGGGCACCCAACTGCACAAACCGCTGATCTCTCTCAGCGAGACGCTGAAGTCCTTTTTTGCTCGGTGATGAACGGTTCGGCCGATGCCCAGCAGAAGGAACTCTTTCGTGCGCAGATGCTCACTGAAATGGCCCGTATGAGCCTTGACGATGGGCTCGTTATGCAAATTCACCCTGGCAGCTACCGCAACCATAATCGCGAAGTCTTTTTGCGCTTCGGAAGAGATACTGGTGCAGACATTCCGCGTGCGACGAACTATGTGAACGCGCTTCAGCCGCTTCTGAACCTTTTCGGAAATGAGAGCAAGTTTACTCTCATTCTCTTCACTCTCGACGAGTCCACCTACAGCCGTGAACTTGCTCCCCTCGCGGGCCATTATCCTTGTCTGCGGCTCGGCCCTCCCTGGTGGTTCCATGACAGTCCTGAAGGCATGATGCGCTTCCGCGAACAGGTGACGGAAACAGCCGGGTTTTACAATACAGTCGGCTTCAACGACGACACGCGAGCCTTCCTCTCCATACCTGCTCGTCATGACGTCGCACGCCGCATCGACTGCGCGTTTCTTGCGCGGCTGGTTGCTGAACATCGCATCGATGAAGATGAGGCGGTCGAGCTTGCGCATGAGCTAACTTCCGGATTGGTGCGCAAGGCTTATAAGCTTTAGAGGGCGTCGAACAGGAGTGTCGATGGGTTCCGAAATTCCCGGCACCGACTTCATGGCAACTGGCGCAGGCACAGGAAGTGTTCGCTGGACCATCTGTGCCATGCTCTTCGCGGCTACTACCATTAACTACATGGATCGGCAGGTCATCGCGATTCTCAAGCCCACCATCCAGCATTCCATCGGCATGTCGGAAATTGCCTATGGCTACGTGGTGGACGCTTTCCAGTTCGCCTACGCAGCCGGCCTCATCTTCGCCGGACGTTTTGTTGATCGCGTCGGCACGCGCATCAGTTACATGGTAGTCATGGCCGTCTGGAGCCTCTCCGCCATGGGTCATGCGCTCGCCAACACGGTCCTCGAATTCGGCGTCGCTCGCTTCTGTCTAGGTATCGGCGAGTCCGGCAACTTTCCCGCCGCCATCAAGACCGTCGCAGAATGGTTCCCGCAATCGGAGCGCTCCCTTGCCACAGGTCTCTTTAACTCCGGCGCAAATGTCGGCGCCGTACTGGCTCCGCTGACTGTGCCGTTTATCGCGGCCCGCTTTGGCTGGCATGCAGGTTTTCTCGTCACCGGCATCTTCAGCGCTCTCTGGATTGTCTGGTGGTTCTTTCACTATCGCCCTGTCGCGAAGTCTGCGCCTGCGATCCCCGCAGCTCCAAAGTCTGCGCCTTCGATGCCCTGGCTTTCACTCGTCGGCTACCGCCAAACCTGGGCTTTCGCCATCGGCAAATTCCTCACCGATCCTATCTGGTGGTTCTACCTATTCTGGCTGCCCTCTTATTTCTCCACCCGCTACCACCTCGATCTCATGCATCTCGGCCTGCCGCTTATCATCGTTTACAACGGTTCGGCCGTCGGCAGCATCGGCGGTGGCTGGCTCCCGGCACCCTTCCGTAAACTTGGTTTCTCACCGGCAAAAGCACGCCTCTCGGCGATGCTCATCTGCGCCAGCGCCGTGGTTCCCGTATTCTTCATCAATTTCACGCACTCTGAGTGGGCTGCCATCGGCTTGCTCAGCCTCGCCGCCGGCGCGCACCAGGGCTGGTCAGCAAATATCTTCTCCACCGTCTCTGACATGTTTCCCGGCCACGCAGTAGGCTCCGTCACGGGCATCGGGGGCATGGCGGGCTCCATCGGCGGCATGTTCATTGCCACCTTCGCGGGTTACGTCCTGCAGGTCACGCACAACAACTACGCCAGCCTCTTCGCCATCGCCTCCAGCGCCTACCTGCTCGCGCTAGTCATCATCGTTTTGCTCGCGCCCGGCCTGCGCAAAGTGGAGCTGCCAGCATGAGCCTCTATTGTGCAATCGGCAGCCCCGACACCGAGCTTTCCTCTGCGCAATTGCAGCAGTTACTAAACGAGGCCTTTGCCGTACTCGGACCGCGCAGTTCCGTCCTCGCCGTACCGCCTGACCAGACCCGCGCCCACTCCCGCGCTGGCGATCTCACCAGCTTTGCCTGGCAGCATTACGGTGACCGCCTCAAAGCCATACTCCCCGCGCTCGGAACTCATTCGCCCATGCGGCCCGCGCAGCTTACGTCCATGTTTCCCGGCGTGCCCCACTCGCTCTTTCGCATCCATGACTGGCGCAACGACATTGAAACGCTCGGCGAAGTGCCCGCTGAAATCATCCAGGATCTCTCTGAGGGAAAGCTCCACTACGCCTGGCCCGCGCAGGTCAACAAGCTCATCTCCCGCGGCGGCTTTGATCTCATCCTCTCCATCGGCCAGGTCGTTCCGCATGAAGTCATCGGAATGGCCAACTACACAAAGAACATCCTCGTTGGCACGGGCGGCCGTGAGGGAATCAATCGAAGCCACTATCTAGGCGCAGTTTACGGAATGGAACGCATCATGGGCCGTGCGGAAAACCCGGTGCGCAGCGTGCTCAATTACGCCTCTGACCATTTCCTGCGCCATCTTCCCATCGTCTATGTGCTCACCGTCGTCGGACGCGCCGCCGACGGACGCCTCGCAGTTCGCGGTCTCTTCATTGGCGATGACGCGGAGTGCTTCCACCGCGCCTCCGAACTCAGCCTCAAAGTCAACTTCGAACTTGTTGAAGAGCCGCTGCGCAAAGCTGTCGTCTACCTCGACCACGAGGAGTTCCACAGCACCTGGCTTGGGAACAAGGCTGTCTATCGAACACGCATGGCCCTCGCCGATGGCGGCGAACTGATCATCCTGGCGCCCGGCGTACGAGAGTTCGGCGAGGATAAAACCATCGATGCGCTCATTCGGAAATACGGGTACTTCGGAACGCCCGCCACACTCAAAGCCGTCGAGGAAAACCCTGAGCTCGCCAACGACTTAAGTGCCGCCGCGCATCTCATCCACGCTTCGTCTGAGGGGCGCTTCACCATCACGTGGTGCCCCGGCCATCTCACCCGGCAGGAGATCGAAAGCGTCGGGTTCCAGTTCGGCGATCTCGACACCATGCTCACCCGCTACAACCCTGAGACACTCCGAATGGGCCCGAATTCGATCAACGGCGAAGAATTCTTCTTCATCTCCAATCCCGGCCTCGGTCTTTGGGCGCACCAAAGCAGACTCTGAATCGACATTTTTTGAGGAGCAACAATGGAACATTCTCCACTCCAACTCGGCAAGTATTCCGTCGGCACCGGTGACCGCTTTGCCCATCAGGCCAAAGCGCAACTGCAGGCCTGCAAACAGGCGCTCGAAAGAGGCATTGAAGTTCTTCCAGTGTGGAACAAGTCAAACCGCGAGCACACCATCATTGGCTCAGAACCCAACTCTGTTCGCCAGGCCGCCGATGCCGCCGTTCGCGCACTGGACTGGAAACATCCTTATTACTGCGACGCGGATCACATTGGTCTCAAAACTGTCGATCGCTTTCTTTCCGCGTGTGACTTCTTCACAATCGACGTTGCTGATTTCATCAGCCAGCCCGCAGCACCCGCGGATATCGATGCTTTCGTCCATTCGCGTTCTGACCTCCTCGGTCGTATCGCACTTCAGGGCATTGGCGAAGAATTCACCATCACGCCTGAAATTATCCGTGCGACCGCGCAAAAGTATCTCGCAGCCATCCAGCATGCCGGCCAAGTCTATCGCGTCATTGCCAAGGCAAAGGGCGAAGGCAGTTTCATCCCCGAAGTCTCCATGGATGAGACGGACAGCG
>JAJXXG010001188.1:0-3174 GCA_021781255.1 Acidobacteriota bacterium | reverse complement strand
TCACCGGCCGGTTCAACAAAGGCGTAGACTACGTCGGCGATGTTGCAGGCTTCGAACACGAATTCGCTCTCGATGTCGCCGCCATTGCCTATGCCGTGGCGCGCTTCGGCCTCCCCGCCAATCTCAAACTCAGCGTCCACTCCGGTAGCGACAAATTTTCCATCTACCCAGCTATTCACCGCACCATGCAGCGTTTCAACTCGGGCGTGCATCTCAAAACCGCCGGCACCACCTGGCTGGAAGAACTCATCGGCCTTGCCGAAGCTGGTGGGGACGGCCTCGAACTGGCCAAAGAGATATACGCCGAGGCCTTCGCGCACAGCCAGGAATTGTGCGCACCCTATGCCACGGTCATCGACATCGACCCCGCGCGCCTTCCATCACCCGACGAGGTGCGCTCCTGGTCGTCGCAGCAGTACACCTCGGCTCTGCGCCACGTGCCCGGCTCTCCTGCTTACAACAGTAGCTTCCGCCAGCTTCTCCACGTCGGCTTCAAGGTTGCTGCCAAAATGGGTCCGCGTTACCTTTCTTTGCTTGAAGCCAACGAGCCCATCATTGCCAGAAACGTCACTGGAAATCTCTTCGAGCGGCACATCGCGCCTGTCTTTCTTGGCGCACCCGTCGCAACGCATGCAGGCAGCTCTTCTACGATTGGGGTCCAAAACGCATGAACACGAATCTGATGAGTCTTTCGGGTAAAGTCGCCATTGTCACCGGTGGAACCTCCGGCATAGGCCGTGCGCTTAGCCTTGGACTCGCCGCCGCCGGCGCAGACGTCGTCGCCACAGCCCGCCGTCCTCAGCAGGTGGGCGAGACCGCCACGGAAATCGAAGCCCTCGGCCGCAAAACCCTCCGCGTGGCCAGTGACGTATGCGATCAGGACTCTCTTGACGCTCTTGCCACTGCGGTCCTCGAGTCCTTCGGAAAGGTCGACATCCTCATCAACTGCGCCGGCCGCATCAAGCGCACGCCCACTCTAACCCAGCCCATCGCCGAATGGTCCGAAATCATCGACACCAACCTCACCGGTACGTTGCGCGCTTGTCAGGTCTTCGGTAAGCACATGCTGGAACGCGGCTACGGCCGCATCATCAACATCGCCTCGCTCAACAGCTTTGTCGCGCTGCATGAAGTCGCAGCCTATGCAGCTAGCAAAGCCGCTGTCGCTTCGCTCACGCGCTCCCTTGCAGTTGAGTGGTCCCGCAAAGGCGTCACCGTCAACGCCATCGCACCCGGTGTCTTCCGCACAGAGCTCAACGCTGCACTTCTTGACAGCACGCCGCGCGGGCAGGAACTCCTAATGCGCACGCCCATGGGCCGCTTCGGCAAGACGGAGGAGCTGATCGGCGCGGCGGTCTACCTCGCCTCCGATGCGTCGTCCTTCGTCACCGGGCAAACGCTGGTTGTCGATGGTGGCTTACTCGCGAGCGGCGTCAATCAATAGCACCGCGTCGCACGAGCCTCTTCACTCCGCCTGCTATCTCATTCCAGAAAGATAGCCCATGCTTGCTCAGGAATGAGCAATCTGCGACCACATTTCGATGGCGGATTGGACCGCTGCGGTGTCTTTCGTGATACCGCTCCCCCTAGCACCAAGCATATATACATTAGAGACCATTCCTGCATCAGCCATGGGCGCTTGCGCGTTCAACACCATCAGAATCTGCCAATGGATCTGTTGCATCTTGATTCCAGCTGCGGCTCCTTTTCTTCGCTCTCAGCGCTGAATGCGCGCCGAGCCGCCTGCCGCAAAGGCGCGTACCTGTTCAACCGTTGCCATCGTCGTGTCGCCAGGAAATGTCGTCATCAATGCGCCATGTGCCCATCCCAGCTTTACGGCCTCTTCTGGCGTTTCTCCTGAAAGCAGTCCGAAAATCAGGCCTGAGGCAAACCCATCGCCCCCTCCCACACGATCCAGTACATCCAGTTCACAAGTGGGAGCATTGACAGTCTGGCCATTTACCCAGGCAACTGCGCTCCAGCTGTGCTTATTTGTTGAATGCACTTCGCGTAGTGTCGTTGCCACCACCTTCACTTTGGGGAAGCGTTCAGCCACACGTTCCATCATTGAAAGAAACGCTGTCGGATCAAGTTTCGAACGACTTGCAACCTCAGGCCCAGAGAATCCAAGTCCCTTTTGCAGATCCTCTTCATTGCCCACAAGCACATCCACTTCGTCCACAATCGTTCCCAGAATCTTTTGTGCGCGCTTCTGCCCTCCACGCGTCTTCCAAAGCTTTTCGCGATAATTCAAATCAAACGAGCACACCGCACCCGCATCGCGCGCGCTGCGCATTGACTCGATCACCAACTCTGCTGTGGAGTCTGAAAGAGATGCAAAGATGCCTCCACTGTGGAACCATCGAACGCCTGAGCCAAAAATCGATGCCCAATCAAAATCGCCTGGCTTCAACTCTGCTGCAGCCTCGTTGCATCGGTTGTAAAACACCACGGGAGCGCGCATTCCAAATCCCTGATCACTGTAAACTGCCGCCATGTTTGGACCGCGCACTCCATCGTGCTCAAAGGTTCGGTAGATTCCGCGTACACCCATCGCACGCACGCGCTCCGCAATCAGGTCGCCAATTGGATACTTCACGATGGCCGAAGCAATCGCAGTACGCATACCAAAGCAATCCGAAAGATTGGCCGCTACATTGAACTCTCCGCCGCTCACATGAATTGCTACCGAGGACGCCTTGCGAAAGGGCACTATGCCCGGATCCACGCGATGCACCAAAGCCCCCAGTGACAATAGGTCCAGTGCCCCATCGGCCGGAATTCTAAAACCCAGCTCCATCTCCACTCTCCTTGCGCATCATGAAATTGTTGGCAATCTGTATCCAATCAGTTCATAACCTATCGTACCTTTTCGCTTCACGCATGCAGCGGCGAGCAACTCATTGTACTCCTCTAGAGGTCAGACCATAAATGTGATGTTTTGCTGTTCACCGCAAAATCAGATACAGCTCTTGTCACCCATCAGCATCTACGATTTCTCTTAAGAAATTGAATATATTTGCAAATTTTCAAGTACTCGGCCGATTTCTTGCAATTCCTTCTGACGCCCAATGCCTCGCCTTCGGTAGATTGAGCTATTCGGGTGGTCAGTCCTCTTGATCCGTCATTTTCCAATTGGAAATCTGATCTCTGTCGCGACGGAGACCCTTAATG
>JAJXXG010000536.1 GCA_021781255.1 Acidobacteriota bacterium | reverse complement strand
CCGCACGGCAAGGTCTTCGCCGTCGATGCGCAGCCGGAGATGCTGGCGCACCTGCGGCAAAAGCTGCAAGACGGCGGTATCAAGAACATTGAGCTGATGCATGCAGAGGCCGACGCCACCAGCCTGGACGATTCGACTTGCAGCCTGGTGCTGCTGGCCAATGTGTGGCACGAGTTTGACGATCACGCCGCGGTTCTGCGGGAGACGAAGCGCATCCTCAAGTCCGGGGGCCGCATCGCCATCCTCGACTGGCGGCCGGACGTGGAGCGCGAAGCAGGACCGCCGCTCGATCACCGCATCAGCGCCGCGGACGCCATGCGCGACCTGACCGCTGCGGGCTTTGTGCAAACTGCCCACACAAACGCCGGCAAGTTCTCGTGGCTCGTGCAAGGGGAGATGCCGCAATGACGTCGCTCAAACGCTCCGCCCATCCGCCAACTGCCCGGCCCAGGCGGAGCGAGCAGTTCAAAGACGAAGTCTATCGCCAGATGTTCCGGCTTGAGGCAAGCCGTCCCGGCGCGGAAATGGAGCTGGCGCTCGCCCTGCTGCGCGCATGGCAGGATGCCGACGCGAAGCCGGAAGATATAGAAGAGCGGCAATGGCTGAGAAAAATCTGCCCCATCTGCCTTGAAATGATTGAGGCAGCAGGGCAGGCCGGTGGCTCAACGGCCCCCCGCGTACACTGATCGCCGCGTCACCCATGCGCGGCCGGAAGCCGCCGGCGTTTCGCTTGCCGCACAATGATCATGCGCAAGGCGGCTATACTGAGATAGAACCTGCTCAAGCTGCTGGGGTGAGTCATCCCTGTGCGCTGCCAGGCCCTTGTCCAGATTTCCCGCCATGCGACCTGAACTGATCCAAGCTGCCGAGTTGCTGCAACGCGACACGCCTGAGGCGGTGGAGGAAGCGATTGGCCTGCTTCAGAACACGGTGTATTCGTTCAGCATGAAGCTGTGCGGGCATCCAGAGGATGCTGAAGACACTACGCAGGAAGTGCTTTACCGCTCCCTGAGTCACCTGGCCAAGATTCGTGATCCGCAGGCCCTGGCGGTGTGGCTTTACACCGTAACGCGCAATCGCTGCTGGCGCATGCGCCGCAAGCCCGCCAATGCGCCCTCGCGCACCCTCTCGCTGGATGAGCTGATGCCCGACGATGCGGAGCTGGGGCGCCTCCTGCAGGACGCCGCCGCCAGTCCCGAGGGCAACGTGCTCCACGCCGAGCAGCATCATCTGCTGCATGAATCCGTGCTGCGCATCCCCGCGCCGCTTCGCATCGTGCTCGTGCTCCACGACATGGAAGAGCTGAACACTGACCAGGTAGCGCAGATTCTCGGCCTGCAGCAGGGAACCGTCCGCGTGCGGCTGCACCGGGCTCGCCTGGCCGTCCGCAAAGAGATGAGCCGTGTTCTCGACGCCGCATCCGTGAAGCCGGAGCCAGCCGAACCGCAGGAGGATAAGCCGCGACGCTCAAGGTCGAAAAGCGCAAGGCAACCTGCCGCATGCCGCGAGCTGTTCGCCAACCTCTCAGAGTATCTGGATGGCCGGGTGGAGCCGCGCACCTGCGACCAGATGCGCGAGCATATTGAAGGTTGCCCGTCCTGCGTGGCGTTTCTGCGTGACTTGCGCACGGCCATCGACCGCTGCCGCTCGCTGGAAGTCCCATGCGATCAAGCGATTGCTCCCCGCCTCCGCTCCATCCTTACGCGCGAATACCTGCGCATGCTGGGCATGGCGGTTCCAGAAAGATTGTCCTCAAACCTGTAACGAAATGCCCCGCGTGTGTCTTTATTCCCATGAAACACCAGGAGCCATCATGGAAGTTAAAGTTACGCATCTCGACCAGGTTAGATTCGCCATTCAAGCACGTTCGCATTCCATCATTTCCGATCAGCCCACAGACAACGGCGGCGCAGACTCCGGAATGACACCTCCCGAGCTCTTGCTCGGTTCAATTGGCTCCTGCGCCGCCTTCTACGCGCTCCAGTACCTCAAGACGCGCCATCTCGACGACCGCAACGTGGAGGTCACCGTCAACGCGGATAAACTGCGCCATCCCTCGCGGCTCGGCAATTTCGTCGTGCAGGTGTCCTGTCCCCTCGCTCTCACCGAGGAGCAGACCGAAGGCATGATGCGCTCCGTGCATCACTGTCTGGTGCACAACACTCTCCTGAATCCCTCGCAGATTGAGGTCAGGTTGGCACTCAGCGAATTCCTCCCGCAAGGGGCCTGAGAGCGTCTCGCATCTTACCTGTCATGGAGAGGCGATAATTGCCGTATGGCAAGCCTGGAAAACTTCCGCCTCGTTGTCTTTCGCACGGTCGCGGAGCAGCTCAGCTTTCGCAAGGCTGCGGAAGAGCTCTACCTTACGCAGCCCGCGGTGAGCCTGCAGATCAAGGCGCTCGAAGAAGATCTCGGCGTCCAGTTGTTTGACCGCAGCGGGTCGCGCATCGCGCTCACTCAGGCGGGCAAAACGCTGCTGCATTACGCCGCGCAGGTGAGCGCGCTCCTGGCGCGCGCCGAGCATGAGGTGTTCGCCCTGAGCGGCGAGCATGCGGGCCACCTTGCGCTCGGCGCCTCCACAACCATCGCGCAATATGTGCTGCCCCGCCTGCTGAGCGGCTTCCGCCACGAGCATCCTCGCGTGCAGACCACATTGATCAGCGGCAACACCGAGCGCATCGTGGACGCCGTCGCGCAGCAGCAGATTACGCTCGGATTGATTGAAGGGCCTGCGCACAGCCGCGATGTGAAGACCGAGCCATTCCTCGTGGATGAGCTGGTTCTGATTGTGCCCGCCGCGAATGAGTGGGCCGAGCGCACATCGGTGGCCTGCTCGGAAATCACCGAGACGCCGCTGCTGGTGCGGGAGCGCGGCTCCGGCACGCGGCACGTGATCGAGATCGCCCTCGAGCGCCAGCACGTCAAGCGGGCCGCGTTGCAGATTGTCATGGAACTCGATTCCGTTGAGGCCATCAAATCCGCGGTCGAGGCGGGACTGGGCGCGGGCTTCGTCTCGCGCTGGGCCATCGCCAAGGACGTGCGGCTCGGCAACAGCTTCAAGATTGTCGAGATTGAGGGATTACGCATCCGGCGAGACTTCCTCATCGCATACGCCGCCGGCCCGGCGCCCCAGGGCCTGGCGCAGGAGTTCCGCCGCTTCCTCTTCGCGCGCGCCGGCGCTCAGCGCTCTCCTTCCAATGCAGGAAAGCCGCAGCCCGTGCTTCATGATAAGAAGCGCAAATAAGGCATGAGGACTTCTGCTTGGACTTCGAAAGCAAACTTCGGCAATGCTTGATTCATGTCCAGGAATCTCTTCTTTGCCGGGTTGATCCTTGCCGCAAGCGGTCTTTTTTCGCCGCCTCTCGCGCTGGTCGCCGGGCTTGTGTACGGCTTCTCCTTCGTTCATCCGTTTCACCTTGACGCCAAGCGCCTGTCGAAGCTCCTCCTCCAGGTCTCCGTGGTCGGTCTCGGATTCGGCATGGACCTGCAGCAGGTCATTCGCGTAGGCCGCTCGGGTTTCTTCTACACCGCGGCCAGCATCACCTTTGCCATGCTGCTGGGCTGGGGACTGGGCAAGGTGCTGGCGGTCGAGAAGCGCATCTCCTTCCTCATCTCCGCGGGCACGGCCATCTGCGGCGGCAGTGCTATCGCTGCCATTGCGCCCCTCTCCAACGCCACGGAAGAGGAGATCGCCGTTTCACTGGGCACCGTCTTTGTCCTCAACTCCGTCGCCCTCATCGCCTTTCCATTCATCGGCAACATGCTGCACCTCACGCAGACTCAGTTCGGGCTCTGGTCGGCGCTCGCCATTCATGACACCAGTTCCGTCGTCGGCGCCGCCGCCAAGTTCGGAGCAGTCGCGCTGGCCGTAGGCACCACCGTCAAGCTCGCCCGCGCCCTCTGGATCGTGCCCATGTCCATCGGTACCTCTGCGTTCAACAGGAGCAAGGCACGCGTCCAGTGGCCCTGGTTCATTCTCTTCTTCTGCCTCGCCGCGGTGGCCAACACCTACGTCCACGTCTTTCAGCCTGCGTATACCGAAATGAAGCATCTGGGCGTCATCGGCCTCACCGTCACGCTTTTCCTCATCGGCACCGGGCTCTCAAAGAAAACCCTGCGTGAGGTGGGCATACGGCCGCTGCTGCAGGGCGTTCTGCTCTGGCTCGTGGTGGCGGTGGGCTCGCTCGCGCTGATCCGCGCCGGGTGGATCTCGCTGTAAGTTCAGCGGCCATCGCGGCGCAATCTTCAGACTTCTGTTTGCCGGATCAGCTACGATGGCTTCATGCCGCCGCTTCTTGACATTCGCGACCTGCGCATCCGCTTTGGCGCTACCGAAGCCGTGCGCGGAGTGAGCCTTTATCTCGATGAGGGAGAAGTGCTCGGGCTGGTCGGCGAATCCGGCTCCGGCAAGAGCGCCACGGCGCTGGCCATCCCCGGCCTGCTCGGACCGTCCGCGCTGGTAAAGGGCCAGATCCTGTGGCAAAACCCGGACGCCGGCAACAACGCATTGATTGACCTGCTGCGGCAGCCGCCGAATGCGCTGCGGCAGGTGCGCGGACGCCAGATCTCGATGATCTTCCAGGAGCCCATGACGGCGCTGAACCCCGTGATGCCCATCGGCCGCCAGGTGGCCGAGTGCGCCACTGCACACGCTCCCTCATGGACAGGCCGCGAGGCGAAGCGCAAAGCCATCGCCGCGCTTGAAGCCGTTGCAATTCCCGATGCCGCCAGCCGCTATGGCGACTACCCGCATCAGTTTTCCGGCGGACAGCGCCAGCGCATCCTCATCGCCATGGCGCTCATCAACCGCCCGCGCCTGCTTATCGCCGACGAACCCACCACCGCGCTCGACGTAACGGTGCAGGCGCAGATTCTGGATCTGCTCACCCGGCTGCAGCGCGAGCAGGCGCTGGCCATGCTGTTCATCTCACATGACCTGGCCGTGGTCGGCCAGGTGGCAAGCCGGGTGGCTGTCATGCGGTCGGGTCAGGTGGTTGAGACTGGGCCAGCCGCCCGCCTGCTCTCCGCGCCCGCTCACTCCTACACGCGCAGCCTGCTGGCCGCTGTTCCCACTCTGCGCACCCCGCGAGACATGCCTCTCGCCTTCGTCAGGAGTGCGCAACCCGAATCGCCTCACGATGCACCGCGCACGGGATGAAATCGCGCGCAGGCACGCACGACCCGCAGCAGCATCAACCGGAACAATCCGCAATGCGCAACGAAGTGAACCTCACCGCGCTGAAGCTGAACGCGCAAGGAGAAGGCAGGGTATGAATCACCTCACACGGATCTGCACGGCGGTGCTCCTCTGCATTCTGCCTGCATGTTCCGCACAAACACACCACGGCAAAACCGCGCCGCCTCCCAGGCCCGAGCCCACCGCGCCCGAGCTGTTTGACTACGTGCGCGGCCAGTTGCTCGCGCTCAGCCCCGAGGATGAAATCAACGACAGCATCGAGGTTTCATGGGATCCATCCACAAAAATGATGACTGTCAGAGAGCCAGGCGGCCATTGCGATCAATATCTGAACGCGCTCGACACAAACACTGCGGTCTGGGATGTGTTTGACCCCAGCGACGCTGTCCAGCAGCGGGACAAACTCCTGCGGCTCACGCTGATTTCAGTAAGCGGAAAGACGGGAAGAGTCTGCTACGACAAGCAGAATCACGTGGACCCCGGCCTGTTGGGCAATCGCGTGCGGCTGCTCTTCTCTCTCGACAAGGCGGAAGAGGTTCCGCACTTTCAGGACAAGATGGCCAAGGCCTTCAAGAAGCTGGTCGTGCTCAGCGGCGGCGCTCCGGAGCAGGATCTCTTTTAGTGCCCGCCGGGTCCGGCAATCGGGCTCCGCATGGCTCCAGCAGAGACACAACCGCCTTCCAGGGCAACCCGGAAGGCGGAGTGGCATAAGTGTTTTCGAACTACTCGGCGACGGCGGCTTCCGCCACGGGCGCGGCTTCCTCTGCCGCATCGCCAATCACCTGCACCTTCACGTGCGCGGTCACTTCGCGGTGCAGCTTGATGGCCACGGTGTAGTCGCCCAGGCTCTTCAGCGGATCAGAAAGCTGAATCTTGCGGCGGTCCACCTCAAAGCCCTTGGTTTCGAGTTCGCCGGCAATATCAGCCGACGTCACCGAGCCAAAAAGCTGGCCATTTTCGCCCGACTTGCGCGTAAAGCTCAGCACGACCGGCGCCAGTTTGCTCACCAGCTCCTCCGCCTGCGCCTTTTCAGTGGCGGAGCGGCGGGCGGCAGAGGCCTTCATCTGCTCGATGACAGCCTTGTTTGCCAGGGTAGCCTGCAGCGCCAGCTTGCGGGGCAGCAGAAAGTTACGGCCGTAGCCGTCGGCCACCTTGACGACATCGCCGCGGTGGCCCAGGTTAGCTACGTCTTCCTTCAGAATAACTTCCATTTCAAAATCTCCAGTGTTGCGGGCGGCGCTCGGGCTGGCCGTCTTGTCTGTTAGACACCAACGGCAGCCAGGGGTTGCACCGCGCAGGATTCTACATCGGCATCGGAAACATTGTCGCCACTTTCGCCCCGCTGCTTCCTGCAACTAATTGGTTACAGGCGGGACCAGGCGACATGCGCCGCTTAGTGCCGCGTGGCGAAGGGCAGCAGGGCGATGTTCCGGGCCTGCTTGATGGCGCGGGTCAGGCGGCGCTGGTGCGTCGTGCACACGCCGGTAAGCCGTCGCGGCACAATCTTGCCGCGTTCGGCCACAAACCCTTGCAGCAGACGGACATCGCGGTAAGGGATCGCGTCAATCTTCTCCGTGCAGAACTTGCACACCTTCTTGCGGCGGAAGAACTTGCCGCGGCCACCGGGGCCGCCACCGGGACGGCCGCCAGGGCCGCCCGCTGGCCGTCCGGCCGGACGGGAAGGATGCGCGCTCGGGCTTGGGCCGGTCTCCGCAGCGGCGGCTTGGGGTGCTGCGCCCGTCTCGGGCGCCTTGCCAGGGGTCTCTTCAGACATCGTGTTACCTCATGATTCTCTTTGCTTCCGGCGTCCGGTCAGGGGCGCGGGAACACAGGATTGGGCCGGAGCCGGTCGCGTCATTCAAGGGCGCCGGCGGCGGCGATTCGTGACAAGCCTCAGGCGCTGGCCTGAACCGCTTCAGGGGCCTCAGCCGAAGCCGGAGCCGCAACCGGGGCCGGAGCCGGGATCGGTGCCGGGGCGGCGGCGGGCTCCGCGCTCAGCTTCCTGCGCGTGCCGCGCAGCGCCTTCACCTTGGCAAGCCGCTTCTCTTCCTCGTCAATGCGCACGGTGATGAACTTGATCACCGGCTCGGAGACGCGCAGGCGGCGCTCCAGCTCAAGCACGACCGCGCCGTTGGCCTCGATGGTCAGCAGAACATAGTTGCCGTCGTTGAACTTGCGCACCATGTATGCAAGCTTGCGCCGGCCCATCTTCTCGACAGACTTGACCACTCCGCCGCCGTTGGTGACGGAAGTGTTAAAGCCGGCAATCAGCTTGTCGACATCCTCTTCGACCGCGTCGGGCCGAACGATAAACATAACCTCATACAAACGGGACATCCGGTTTCCTTTTCCGCTGGAGCCCCTCGCCCCAGC
>JAJXXG010001251.1 GCA_021781255.1 Acidobacteriota bacterium | reverse complement strand
CGGTGCACACGCTCAGTCGCAAGCAGCGCGCAGACCTGGCGCGTCAGCGCATGGGTATGGTCTTCCAGAGCTATCACCTGCTCGACGACCTCACGGTTGCTGAGAATATCGACCTGCCGCTCTCCTACAAGAACCTGCCCGCCAAAGAGCGCCAGGGCATGGTCGCCGACATCCTCGACCGCTTCCGGATCGTCGCCAAAAAGGACCTCTATCCCAGCCAGCTCTCCGGCGGCCAGCAGCAACTGGTCGGCGTTGCGCGTGCCGTGGTGCATGCGCCCGCGCTGCTCTTGGCCGATGAGCCCACCGGCAATCTGCACTCCACGCAGGCGCGCGAGATCATGGAACTCTTCCGCGAACTCAACCGCGCGGGCACCACCATCGTTCAGGTGACGCACTCTGAAGAGAATGCGCGATACGGATCACGCATTCTAGGGCTGCACGATGGCTGGCTCACACGTGATGAATCACTGCAGATCAACACGCAGGAGGTCGGGACCAAGTGAAATGCTTTCAGGCGCATGCTTCGATTACGAAGCCGACTCCACGCTCGCCGATGCAAGCCATTACTGCAATTCTTCTCTTGCAGGTGAATATGGCCCTTGCAGTGGAGCCAGCATCCACCAACTCCGTGCAGGCGTCTCCGCCAGCGACCACGTCCGCCACTACCGCGCAAAGCTTCATTCCCTTTGATCAACTGGTGCGTTCATCGTGGAACCCCATGGACGCCTATCGTGGAGAGGCGGTTCCACCGCCCAACATGGCGAACTCTGCGCGCCTCGATTCTCTGGTGCGCGAGGGTAAGATTTATCTCTCGCTTCAGGACGCAATCGACCTGGCCCTCGAAAACAACCTCGACATGGTGATTGCACGCTACAATCTGCCGATTGCGCAGACCGATGTTCTGCGTACGCAGGCAGGAGGCCTTGTGCGCGGCGTCAACACCGGCGTGGTTTCAGGGACTCCCGGCGGAGGCCAGGGTGGATTTGGTACAAGCGGCGCGGGCGGGGGCGCCGGCGGCACCACGGGCGGTGCAGGCGGCGCCGGAGCCGGCGCTTCCGGCATTGTGTCCTCCACGCTGGGCACGGGCACTGCGGTTTCTGGTTTCGATCCGGTCATCACCGCGCAGATACTCGACGATCATCAAGCGCAGCAGCTCTCCAACTTTCAGGTAGAGGGAGTCTCGGTCTGGAAGGTGAACTCCGAGCAGGCCAACGTCAGCTACCTGCAAGCCTTTCCCACGGGAAGCAGCCTGGAGGTTGACTGGAGCAATTATCGGCAAACATCTAATGGCATTTACGACTACTTCAGCCCGGAGTTGTTCACCAAAATACGCTTCCTGGCCCAGCAGCAATTACTTGCCGGCTTTGGCCTGGGACCGAACCTGCGCTTTTTGCACATCGCCCGCACCAATCAGAAGATCTCAGACATTGCTTTTCGTGCCCAGGTGATCGCCACCGTGACGCAGATTTGCGATATGTATTGGGACCTAGTCAACGCGTACGATACGGAACAGGTGGGAGAGCGCTCAGTGGCCTTCGCGACGGAGACGCTCAACACGGCGCGCAAGCAGCTAGCGCTGCAGGCGATTCCGGAGATGGATGTGCTGAAGGCCGAGGGTGAGGTTGCGACGCGCGAGCAGGATCTGACCGTGGCCCGCACCAATCTGGAGCTGCAGGAGCTGCTGATGAAGAATGCAATCACGCGTACCCTCGACGATCCGGTGCTTGAGGAGATGCCGGTCGTTCCCACCGATCGCATAAGCACGCAGATGCAGCCAATCTCTGAGTCCGTTCAGGATATGATCGCGGCGGCTCTGGAGAAGCGCACGGAACTGCAGGAGTCGAGTCTGGACTTGCAGAACCGCGAACTGAGTCGTAAGACCGCGCGCAACGCTTTGCTCCCGCAGCTCACCGCGTATGGCTTCTATGCTGGCACTGGCACTGCCGGCAATCTGAATTCCAACTACTATGACAAGTCGATCAGTACTACACTTCCGGGAAACTACGGAGGAGCCCTGCAGAGCGCATTTAACAACGACGCGCCGGAGTATCAGGTGGGCTTGCAGTTGAATATTCCGCTGCGCAACCGGATTGCCAAGGCCGACCAGTCTCGGACAGAGCTGGAGTACCGCCAGTCTCAGGTGTACTTTGAGGAGTTGAAGAAGCGCATTCGAATCGAAGTGCGCAATGCACGGTATGCACTGGAACAGGGTGCGAGCCGCGTGGAGGCCGCGCGGAAAGCCCGGGACTTGGCCCAGCGCACGATGAGTATTATGCAGAAGGAGCAAAAGTTGGGAGCAGGATCGAACCAGCAGACGCTCGGGGCGGAGCACGATCTGGCAATTGCGGAGTCAGCCCTTGTGACGGCCGAAACCGCATACGAGAAGGCACGCATTGAAGTACGTCGCGCAACCGGCTCAATGCTTGAAGATTATGGAATCTCAATCGCCGATGCCAAATCCGGCACAGTGGAGGCAGGCCATCTCCAGTAATCAAGAGCAAATCCGGGTTCTGGTCGCCGACGATCAACCGCATATCCTGGAAGCCGTGGAGCTACTATTGCAGCCGCAGGGAATCGTAGTGGACTGCGTGCGTTCACCGCAACTTGCTCTCGAGGCGGTGGGGCAGACCGACTACGACGTGATCCTGATCGACCTGAACTACACCCGCGACACCACCAGCGGGCAGGAGGGCTTGGGTCTTCTGGCGCGTATCCAGGAGATGGATGCGCGGCTACCGGTCATCGTGATGACTGCGTGGGGGAACATCGATCTTGCGGTGGAGAGCATCAAACGCGGCGCGCGGGACTTCATCCAGAAGCCCTGGGAAAACGAGCGGCTCATCAGCCTTGTGCGCGTGCATGCCGAATTGCATCATGCTCTCCGCCACGCGCGGCAACTGGAGATCGAGAACCGCATCCTCCGCGGCGAAGGCATGCCGGAGTTTGTGGCCAGCGCGCCATCGATGCAGCCTGTGCTTGAACTCATCGCCCAGGTGGGGCCTTCAGATGCCAATGTGCTGATCACGGGCGAGCATGGCACGGGCAAGGAGATCGTTGCCAAGTTGCTCCATGCCGCCTCGCGGCGCTCCCGTATGCCTCTTGTAGCCGTGAATGCCGGGGGCCTGCCCGAAGGAACGTTCGAAAGTGAAATCTTCGGCCATGTCAAAGGCGCATTCACAGACGCGCGCAGTGATCGCGTGGGTAGATTTGAGCTGGCCAACGGCGGCACGCTCTTTCTTGATGAGATTGCCAATGTGCCGCTGCGTCAGCAGGCCAAGCTCCTGCGCGTGCTTGAGACCGGCGAACTCGAGCGCGTGGGCTCCTCGCAGACACGCCGCGTTGCTGTGCGCGTACTTTCCGCCACAAATGCTGATCTTCACGAAGAGACGAAGAGTGGAAGGTTCCGTGAAGATTTGCTCTTCCGCATCAACACGGTCGAGATCCATTTGCCGGCATTGCGTGACCGTCGCGAAGACATTCCGTTGCTGGCCACGCACTTTCTCACTCGCAACTGTTCTCGCTATCGTAAGCAAGTGACAGGCTTTTCGCCGGCAGCCATGCAGCAGATGATGCAATATCCATGGCCGGGCAACGTGCGCGAGATGGAACACGCGGTGGAGCGCGCTGTGCTCCTCTGCCGCGGTGAAGAGATCGAGCCGTCCAACCTTGCCATCGCTTTTTCGCGGTCATCGGCTCAGTCCATTGAGAATATGAGTATCGACGAAGTCGAAGCCATGCTCATACGCAAGGTACTACGCCGCTGCGAAAACAACATCTCGCAAGCGGCTGAAGCACTCGGCCTGAGCCGTGCGGCTCTCTATCGTCGCATTGAAAAATATGGCCTATGAAAGCGAAGGACTGACGCGACGCTCACACGGGCGCGAACGCTCCGCGGTTCGCCGGGCATGGCTCTACTGCGTGCTCCTCTCGCTTCCCACCTTTATCTTCGGATCGATTCTTGTCTTGCAGCGTTCGTTCTCTGGCGCATCTGCCATACTGGTCGCGGCCTGCCTGCTTTTGTACCTCGCTGTTATGGCCTCATCGCTGATTGAGGGTTTTATCCGGCCCCTCCAGACGCTCTCAAATGTCGTATCCTCGCTGCGTGAAGGCGATTACTCATTCCGCGCCCGGGGCGCGAGCTCCGGCGATGCGATGGGTGAGCTTGCAGCGGAGGTCAACGCACTTGCCGATCTGCTCCAGAAGCAGCGGGTGCGGTCGCTTGAAGCCACCGCTCTGCTGGCTGGCATTCTTGAAGTGATGCAGTCGCCGATCTTCGCTTTCAATCGCGACAATGTGCTCCAACTGGTGAATGATGCCGGAGCGCAACTGCTGGGTCTGCCCCGCGCTCGCTGCTTTGGCCGCACTGCTCGCGAGCTCGACCTCGACAACCTGCTTGCGGCGCCCGACGGCAGCATTCACGCCTTCGGCACCAGGCCCAATCGCTGGCTATTGCGCAAGGCCGCCTTCCGCCAGGATGGCGCACCCCATACCCTTCTTTTGCTGTCCGACGTAAGCCAACCGCTTCGAGAAGAGGAGCAGGCCGCATGGAAGCGCCTCATCCGCGTCCTGGGCCACGAGCTTTCCAACTCGCTTGCACCGATCAAGTCCATCGCAGGCAGCCTCCTCGCGCGCATTGACCAGGTGGAGGGCGATGAGGCTGCATTACGCGATTTCCGCCGCGGCCTTGGAGTGGTTGAGAGCCGTGCGGACGCTCTGCATCGCTTTGTGCAGTCATACCGCGTGCTGGCTCAGTTGCCGACTCCTACACTTACACCGGTGCTGGTGAAGCCGCTGCTGGAGAGGATCGCTCTGATAGAGCAACGCGTGGAGGTGCTTCTTTCTCCCGGACCCAGCACCAGTCTGTTGGCTGACCCAGACCAGTTGGAGCAGATGTTCATCAACCTTCTGACTAACGCGGCAGACGCCTCCCTGGCCAATGGCGCAAAGCCAGTTCGCATCGAGTGGCGAATTGCTGAGTCGAACCTGCTCGTCATCATCGAAGACTGCGGCCTCGGCATTGCGAACCCTGAAAATCTCTTCGTTCCGTTCTACACAACCAAGCCCGCTGGCAGCGGGGTCGGCCTGGCTTTGGCGCAGCAGATTGCACGCGCCCACGGTGGGGAAATTTACCTTCTCAACCGCGAGGACGGCGATGGCGCTCGGGCGATGGTGCAGCTTCCAATGCCTTTGCCCGTCACGGCCCAGGTCCAGGATGGAAAAGCATTGGAGCGGTAGATCGGTCCCGCGTCGATGAGACCGGAGATCCTACGCTCTCGCTCCTGAGTTCAATCAAATCCGCCACGTTGTAGAACGCTGTGCTGCAGCCCGACGCAGTATCAGGCGTCAGGGAGTTGCTCAGGGGCGCAAATTGCGTCCTCCGCGGCGAAGCCGTGCGGAAATATTAATGAAAAGGTAACTGCCGAACATCCAGTCTCAGGAGGAACCATTGGCGAATGAGATTGTTTAGTCCTCGATTTCCGGATCGTTTTGGCAGGCTTCCTCATACGGGTGATTTCACTGATCTGCAGATTCTGGCTGCCGAGATTGCCCTCAGCGCCATAGAGCAGGTTGAGATTGCGATTCCCGGAGACAGAGTTGTCGCGTATTATGTTGGCCATTGACGACCCTTGCGTGGCATAGGAAATGCATTATCCGCGAGACGTCTCGTGGTTCAGGACTACCCTTTGCCAGAAAGGAGGAATGCCGTGACCGACGAGGCGCACCCTCCCGTTTCACTCGGCGACGTACTCAAGAGAGAGCATGGAGAGATCATGGAGGTTCGCAAGAGACGGCTTGCGAACTTCAATCATGGTTCCATGCGACCAAGGGCCGCAGCTCCAGCCCGTTCTGTTGCCGAAGGAGCGCCGCCAAGCGGGGGAGTGTCAGATTTGGAGATGCACGACCCTGACTGGGTACACGTGATTGAGAAGGCACACGAGGCAAATTTTGTTGGGCTGGCCTTCTCGGGCGGAGGGATTCGCAGCGCAACCTTTAATCTGGGAGTTCTGCAGGCACTGGCAGACTTGAAGCTGCTCTGCCGCATCGATTATCTCTCCACTGTCTCTGGCGGTGGATACATTGGCAGTTGGCTGGTGGCTTGGACCCAGCGACTGGGGAGTTTTGCCAGACTAGAGGAACAGATATCTGCCCACCGTGTGCATTTAAAAGACGACAAGGAGTAGCCTCCGGTTCGATTCCTCAGGGTGTTCAGCAACTATCTCACCCCCAAAATTGGATTCTTCAGCGGCGATACATGGGCGATGATCGCGATTTACCTCCGTAATCTGCTGCTGAATCTAACTACCGTGCTGGCACTGCTGGCAACGTTTCTCCTGTTGCCGAGCGTAGCGAAAGCGTGGGCCTGCACGGCCCTCGCCTGTCCTCGGGTCGGCTATGGATTGGCGGCCATGGGGCTGGCGCCGCTGTCGATTGCGTTCCTGATGATCCTGGTCAATATGGGATTTCTCAGTGCGCCGAAAATGAAACAATCGCCGCGGTTCACAGAGCAGAGATGTATCTTGCTGCTGGTAAGCGCGCCTCTGTTTGGCGCCGCCGTGGCAGCGGCGCTGTGGCTCACCAAGCGGTCTCCTTTCCTCCTCGGGAAATCGCCTTTGGCACTCACGAGTTATGAAGTGTTCCCCTACGAAAACTCAGTATTGATCGGAGCGATTGGCTATTGCGCGATCTGGGGACTTGCTCGTCTGGGTGAAGTGATCTACGGCAAGCAGATGAGCGCAGCGAAGAAGAATGTTGCGACGGTGATTTCGCAGCGTTCCCGTTTCCGCGGCGGATGGATGATAGAGGCGGGAGCGTCTGTGTGCGCCGGCGCCCTGGCCGGATGGCTCTTCACGCTGCTTTCCGGCTTGCCGTTCTTCCATGGTGTGGCCGCGGCGCTAACCGTTGGCGTGCCGCTTGTAGTGGCAGTCTTTCTGATTGCAGGAGTACTGCAGATCGGATTGATGGGCGTGATCTTTCGTGATTGGAAGCGGGAATGGTGGGGGCGGCTGAGCGGATGGCTGCTGCTGTTCGCAATCGTCTGGCTGGCGCTCTTCTGGCTGGCACTCTTCTTTCCCTCATTCATAAGGCACGATGCGCTGGTGAGCGCGGCGTGGAAGACGCTGGCGGCGAAGTACCTGACTCCAGCTTGGATCCTCTCCACCTTCGCCACCGTGTTCGCGGGGAATTCCAAGGCCTCCGGGAAACCCGACAAAGCCAACTGGATGGATGCAGCGATCACAGTGGGGCCTTATGTCTTTGGGGTGGGACTGCTTTGCTGGATATCATATGGGATCGATTCTTTCCTGGGAATCAACGGCCCGTTGTACCGGACTCTCTTCGTCTGCGCAGCGGTGACTCTGCTGATGGCCTGGCGGGTGGACATCAACCAGTTTTCGATGCACATGTTCTACCGCAACCGCCTGGTTGCATGTTTTCTGGGCGCGTCAAACAGCGACCGATCGCCCAACCGGTTTACCGGTTTCGACCCTGGCGATGATTTGCCCCTGAAGGATTTCCGATGGAATGCGCCAAAGCCATACGACGGACCATATCCGGTGCTGAATGCATCCTTG
>JAJXXG010000183.1 GCA_021781255.1 Acidobacteriota bacterium | reverse complement strand
GGACGATGGCGATCATGAAGTCCGAGCCCCAGCCGTGGAGGGCGCGGATGAACCAACCGAGGGTTACGTTGTGGTTGAGGAACTGGAGGCTGGCCCACGCGTCGCCAGCGGACGGACTGTAGACGAGCGCAAGGAGAATGCCGGTGACGACCTGAAGGACAAGCAGGACGGTGGCGGCGGAGCCGAAGACATACCACCAGCTTGCGCTGCTGGCGGGGATGGGATGCTCGGCTGCTTCAATCGCGGGCTTGCCGAGGCCAAGACGCTGCTCGAACCAGTTATAGAGCCTGCCGGCGGGCGAGTTGGGCGGGAGATTCAGGAAAGCCATTCGCGGGACCTCGCAGAGAGTGCGGCATCCTGTGCGGATGCGGCGGGTGGCTCGGGTTCAATCTGGATGAGTGGCTTGGACTGGTTGCACGCTTCATTAGAAAGCGTAGGCATGGTGCCGGCATTGATGAGGATGTGGTTGCCGGCAAGTGTGTAGGGGTATTCAAAGAGGCCGCGCTCGGGCGGACCGGATGCGCGGGAACCGTCCTCGTAATACGCTCCGCCGTGGCAGGGGCAGAGAAAGAGATGCGACTGCGCGAACCAGCGGACTGGGCAGCCTAGATGGGCGCAGTTGATGGCAAAGACCTGGAACTTGCGGCCTGCAATGTGGCGAACCCAGCAGGCTACTTTGGCGGTTTCACCGTCAGATGCGGTGGTGTAAGGATTGCGGAAATCGGCAAGGCGGGTTTCGCCTTCGGGGAACTGGTCAATAGGACCGAGCGAGACCCAGGAGCGGTAGGACGAGCCTTTTCTGAGCGCAGGGCCGAGCACATAACCGAGAATGGGGACGGCGAGAGCTGCGCCGACTGCTCCATTGAGAAAGAGCGAGAGCTTGAAGAGAAAGGCGCGGCGCGAATGCACACTGGGCTGCGCCGGCGCGGATGACTCTTCAGGCTGCTGAGTGGGGACGTGATTTTGAGGATCGCTCATGGCTTCTCCTTTTTAGGAGATTTTTTCTTGATGTTCTGGTGCACGGATGATGCGGGTTCGGATGAGGGGCTTGATTGAAGTCCCGGCGCAGTAGAGGCGCCATGCGTCGCAATCCAGGCAACAACATCGGAGATGTCCTGCGGCGAGAGCGGGTGTCCGCCGGGGCCGGTGAGGTAGCCGCGCCAGTCGGGGATGCCCTGCGATGCGTGGCCCGCAAGGACGAAGCTACGAATGTTCTGGTCGCTGACGAGCGCGAGATAGGAGGCGTCGACGATGGAGCCGTGGGAAGCATTCGGGTTAGCGGCAGAGGTGGAGTGGAGGCCTGTGGCGTCGTCGCCGTGGCAGCGTGCGCAGGCGGCTGCATAGACCTTTTGGCCGTCAATGGGATTGCCGGACGCCGAGGCTGCATAGGGCGGCAGCAGGACGCCGGTGAAGTCGGCGGGGCGAGCCCAGGTATTGAGCATGCCGTTCACGATGGCGTCGATTTGTTGGCTGGTGAGCATGCCGCCGGCGCTGCGGGCGAAGGCGGGCATGAGAGTTCCGGGAACGCCGTTGGTAGTGACTTTGCGGAGATTGTCGGCTCCGGCGACGGCGAGTAAAGCGGGATTGTTGAGTGCGATCGCGGCACCTTGCTGGCCATTGGTGCCGTGGCAGGCGGAGCAGTTTTCTTTATAGAGCGTAGGGAAATCGAGGACCGCGGAAGGACGCGGGACTTCCGGGCCGGGCTTGGGGTAGCCGGGCATGGATTTACATCCGGGGACAGCGAAGGCCGCGGCGGCGAGGATGAGGACGGGCAGCTTTAAGCGTGTTCTGCTCATTGCGCGTCCTTTCCGTGGGTTGGGTCGTCATCATCGACCTCGGGAATTGCGCCGTGAAGACCGGCGCGGACGGCAAAGGGCAGCGCCTGGAACTGCGGCGTGCGTACCTTTGCCTGGAGATTGACGACGAAGCCGCAGACAAGGCCGAAGGCGATTTGCGAGGGCACAAACCACCACCAGTCAATACGGTCATTGAGGATGGGGCTGACGATGTTGAGGGTGGATGCGAGCAGGCCGGTCCAGAGCAGCGGCGCGAGGAAGCCGGCGGTGAGGATGGGCCACCTGGGGAACATGGGAAGCATTGCGCCGTAGAGCAGGCCGACAAGCAGCGAGGCCACGGTGTGAATGGCGAGCGCGGCAAGCAGGCCGCGGAGATGAAAGGCAGCGAGAAATGCGTTGCTTTGGTGGGCCCAGCTGACGAAGCCACCCGCGGCCATGAGGTTCATGGCGTACCAGAGGCTGTGGTACTTGATAAGGCTGAAGGCGGTGGCAGGAACAATCATGGCGATGCCGCCGGCGATGCCGCCTTTGATCCCCGTGGTGATCTGGAAGGTTTCGACAGGGATCATTTTGCGGTGCAGTGGGCCAATGGGCAGGCGCTCAATGGATTTGCGGGCGCTCTCAATGACGACGGGTTCCTCGACGGCCTCAACCATCAGGTGGTCTTCCTCTGGCAGAACGTTGCGGAACCAGCCGATGCTGCCGGCGAGCGTCATAACCGCTCCGAGAATGCTGACGTAGCCGCTGGTGACCATTCCTGTGATGACGAGCGTGAGGCCGAGGGCCAGCACGATGGGCCAGGCCGTGGGCAACGGCATGTGGACCAGGGGATGACCGGACTCGCTTTTATGTTCCATTGCGTACCTCGCGTTAGGCCTCAGCGGCCGAGAACGTAAACGACGGTGAAGACGACGACCCAGACTGCGTCGACGAAATGCCAGTAGAGCGAAAGCACCTCAAGGCGCTCAGCGTGATGCGAGGTGACTTTGCCGCGCAGGGCAAAGATGAGCGCGAGGCTGAGCATGATGAGGCCGACGATGACGTGCGACGCGTGCAGGCCGACGAGCGAATAAAAGGTGGTGCCGAAGAGATTGGTGCGGATGGTGAGGCCGTCGTGATAGATGAGCTTGTACCATTCGAGGGCCGTATTGGCGATGAAGATGCCGCCGAGAAGGATGGTGGCAGCCAACCACCATGCGCTGCGTGCGATTTTGCCAAGACGGAGGTCATGCACCGAGAAATGAACGGTGAGGCTGCTGGAGAGCAGACATACGGTGGCGAAGATGGGCAGCTCAAGCACCTGGCTGGGCTGCGGCCCGGTAAGGCTTTTGCCGGTGTAAAAGATGTAGGCCACGACGAAGATGATGAAGATGGCGGACTCGGCAGCAATGAGGCAGACCATGCCGACAATGCCGCGCGAAGGCTGTGACCACTCTTCAGCGGGCTGGTGCGGGATTGCGACGGCGGAACTCACAGGCAAACTCCTGGACGGCGAAGGTTATTCATAGCTGGTGTCGGGGTCCTCGGGGTGTTTCAGGTCCCAGAGAGGCCGGCGGCTTTCGACGACCGGTTCGGTTGCGAAGTTGTAGCTGGGCGGAGGCGAGGTGATGGACCACTCGAGGGTCCAGGCATCCCACGGGTCAGGCCCGGCGATTTTGCCTTTGAAGTATGAATAGACGAGGTTGTAGACGAAGAGCAACGAGGCGATGGCCTGAATGAATGCACCGCTGGAGATGATCATGTTCCAGATGGCCCAGCCGCGATCGGCCTCATAGGTGTAAATGCGGCGGGGCATTCCGAGCAAACCGGGGATGTGCATCAAGTCAAAGGTGATGTGGAAGCCGATGAGGAAGAGCCAGAAGTGCCACTTGCCGAGCTTCTCGGAGAGGATGCGGCCAGTCATCTTCGGGTACCAATAGTAGAACGCCGCAAAGATCATGAAGAGGATTGCGCCGACCAGAACGTAATGGAAGTGGGCGACAACGAAGTAGGAGTTGCCGAGCTGCCAGTCAAAGGGTGCAGCGGCGAGCATGACGCCGGTGAGGCCGGCGACGAGGAACTGGAAGAGAAAACCAATGGAGAACATCATTGGGGTGTCAAAGTGGATGTTGCCGCCCCACATTGTGGCTAGCCAGTTAAAGATTTTGATGCCAGTAGGTACAGCAATAACCATGGTGGCGAAGACGAAGAAGGCGTTGGCATTCGGGCCGAGGCCAACAGTGAACATGTGGTGGGCCCAGACGCCGAGGGAGATGAAGCCGATGCCGACAGTGGCTGCAACCATGGCGGGATAACCGAAGATGGCCTTGCGCGAAAAGACGGGAATGATTTCGTTGGCGAATGCAAATGCGGGCAGGACGAGGATGTAGACCTCAGGGTGGCCGAAGATCCAGAAGAAGTGCATCCAAAGGACAGCAGAGCCGCCGGCCTGTGTATCAAAGAAGTGGCCGCCGAGGTAGCGATCGATAAGAAGCATGACCTGTGCGGCGGTGAGTGGGCTGATGGCGACAAATGCGATGCAACTGGTGACCATGTAAAGCCAAACGAGCAGGGGAAGACGGCTGAGCTTCATTCCCTTGCAGCGCATGCAGAGGGTGGTGGCGACGATGTTGAGCGCCGTGCCGAGCGAGCCGACACCGCTGAGCAGAATGCTGAGCGTCCAGTAATCCGTGGAGTGGCCAGGCGAGAAAACGCGCGCCGTGAGAGGGGCATAGGCAAACCAGCCCACATCAGGCGCGGTGCCGGCACCGTAAAGGCCGCTGCCGGCAAAGTAGCTGAAGTAGAGCAGGAAGCCGGCGAAAGCGGAGATCCAGAAGCTGAAGGCGTTCAACCGCGGAAAAGCCATGTCGCGCGCGCCAATCATGAGCGGGACAAGGTAATTGCCGAATCCGAAAAGGATGGGCATGCCGACGAAGAAGACCATGGTGGTGCCGTGCATGGTGAAGAGGCGATTGAAGGTCTCCGGATCGACGAAATGATTGTTGGGCACGGCGAGCTGGATGCGCATGAGCAGGGCCTCGACGCCGGCGATGACGAGGAACAGAAGCGCATAGACGATGTACATGATGCCGATCTTCTTGTGATCGACGGTGGTGACCCAGTCCGTGACGATGGCGAAGAAGCCGCCGGGAGAGCCTGCTGAAGCCTGGCCCGGAATTGCGGTCGCCGATGTTTGTGTGGCCATTTGTTCCTCCTCCGCGAGCAGTTAACGGAGCGACAGAAGATACTGCGTAACGGCGTTGAGGTCGTGGTTGTTGAGGTGCATGGCGGGCATGAGCGCGCCGGGCTTGAAGGTTGCCGGATTATCAATAAACGAGCGGAGGTTGTCCGGCGTGAGCGGTACGGAGCCGGAGGCGATGGTGTCGCGGCTTGCAAGATGCGTGAGATCGGGGCCGAAGGTGCCATGGGCCACGGTCCCCTGGATGGCGTGACAGTCAATGCAGGCGTTATGAAAGAAGACGCGGCGACCGTCGGCAACAGCCGGATCATTCACGGCTGGGCGCTTCTGGTTGGCAACCCACGCTGCGAACTGGGCCGGCGTGTCTGCGTAGACGCGGATGAGCATTTTGGCGTGCTGGACGCCGCAGTACTGCGCGCACTGGCCGAGATAGATGCCGGGTTTTTGCGGGTCGAGCCACATGACGTTGATCTTGTTGGGAAGCACGTCCATTTTGCCGGCGAGGGAAGGGACCCAGAAGCTGTGGTCGACGTCCGCCGATTCCATGGTGAGGTAAGTGGGCAGGGGGGCGCTGGGATTGCTGACAGGAATGTGCAGCTCATTGGCGGTGACAATGCCGAGCTTGGGATAGCGGTATTCCCACCAGAACTGGTGGCCAATGACGGTGACATCGAGCGCGTCCTTGGGGCGCGGCGCGTGCTCAGTGAGGAAAATGACGCGCGTCGTGGTGAGGAAGAGTACGACGATGATGATGACGGGAATAACGGTCCAGGAGAGCTCAACCTGATTGCTGCCGTAGATTTGCGGAGGTTCGCGGTCGGAGTCGTGCGGGCGGTGGCGGTAACGGATGATGACGTAAAGAAGGAGGCCGCCGACGACGAGGAAGATGACAGCACAGATGGCGAGAACGAAGATGGAGAGGCCGAAGATGGACTGCGCGGGCGTGGCCTCAGGGGCAAAGATGTTGGTGGGCGAAGAAAAGAGACTATTCGCGAGAAGGGCGGGCGAGGGGCGTAGAGGGGAATGGGTCACGCCGGCCAACGAGGAGGGCGCAAGAGCGGCTGCGCGCGAACTGCCGGAGAGCACTTTCTCAGCTGTTTCCAGAATCATGCACAGAGACATCATTGGTCCTCGTCAGAATCGCGGGCAATGCCCGGGAAGCCGATGGGGTTGCGAGCGGCAAATGCCCGGTAGCGTGCAGGGCTAATGGTTCGACGAATGCCGGGGTGAGCAAGCACGGCATTCCCCGACCGAGGGCCGCAGAGTCATGGATCTCCGTCTGAAACCAATCCCCTTGCTATTTGGTTTCGCGCGGATTCGCTATCCGAGCCCGAGCCCGCGCCGAAACGCGGGACAAATTTCAAACGCCGGTGAAGAACCTTCCGTACGGCGTGTTCAGCATCATATACGGTTGCAGGGTGCCTCGGGTGCATGGAATCTTACCCGAGCACTGCCTGAATTCCCTTTTAGCGGGCAGAATCTCAATAAATCTGAGATACAAGCCTGCCCTTTTACTGCGAGCCAACGTTGTTGTGGTACAGATTGCAAACGGACCGACTCTGAAATGCCGGCGACCGGCGAACCTGTCATGGAGGAGACGCGGAGTGACCTCCTGTTTCTGCTTAATAATGCCGATGAGACGGCTAAGGTGGAATTAGAGTTAAGTGGCTGGACGGAGGCAGCTTGCGCCCTCGCCGTATGTGCCGGCAACCCCATCCACGCTCATAAGACTACCATGCACGCAAGAGGTCCGGTTCACTCTGTGGGAGACGCGATTTAAAGCGGCAGCAAGGCTATGGAAAGACAGAACCGGAGCGAGGGTGAAAGCAGCAGAGAGGCCCTGGAGTGGTGGCTCCGAGCAGCATATGAGAGCTGACCGGGATCCAATCTCCGCATAGGGCAGACTCGAAAAGGGTCGATTAAGGTTGCCTGCCTGCTTAGTCGTGCGGAGCCGCGGCCCTGGCGGGCTTTCTATTGGTCCCGAGATCGGCGTGCGAGAAATGGAAGATTCTGGCGGTTGGGGCAGCACATGCAACTTCCGGAACATGGGTGATCAGAAGTTCCTCGATCCACGCGTTGCTCCAGCGCCTGAGAACCGTGTCAAGAATCAGCTTGAGATCGGATCGGAGGCTAGCAGACGCCATATAAGTGACGTCCAGATTATGCTTGGCTGGTAGAACGACTGACTGATAGAGTTCGTCGAGCTGCTGCTTTGGGAGGCGTGCGAGTACCGCTTCTTCTCGTGCAAAGGCGAGCGTAGCGGCGCCAGTGATGCCTGGGCGGCATTGCAAGTCAGCAACCCTGTGCTCAGGCAGCTTGGGCCGAGGTCCTATAAGGCTCATATCACCGATAAGAACGTTGAATAGCTGTGGAAGCTCATCCAACTTCCAGCGCCGGAGGAATGGGCCAATTGGCGTAAATGGCTGATTTCCGGCGGTAGTGACAGCACGATGCCTGCCCCGAACGAGGTGCTTCATCGTGCGGAACTTGAAGATGGTGAACTGGCGGCCTTGTCTGCCAACCCTTTTTTGCATGAACAGCACTGGGCCGCTTGATGTGAACCGGACCAGGATCGCGATGACCAGCAGTGTGGGCACA
>JAJXXG010000042.1 GCA_021781255.1 Acidobacteriota bacterium | reverse complement strand
TGCCCATCTTGTTCAATATCGCCGCCGACATCTGCGGTGCTTTGGAGTACTCCGCAATCGCCGCCTGATAGCGCTGGCGGGCAAACAGCGAATCCCCGAGGTCCTCGGCTGTAACTTGGTGAAGGGGCGAGGAGGGAGCGGGTGAGGTGGTTGCAGCATCGGCCTGGGCCTGAATTGCCGTCTGGGCCGGCAAACTCCGCGGAACCACACTGAACGGAACCAGCAGAAGTGCCGGAAACAGAATCCGGTTGATCTCCGTGCACTTTGGCATATTCCCTCCTGTCGAACGAACCAGGGGGCGGCTAACGTCCAAAGCAGAACCAGAATGGCTGTACCCAATACACGTCTTCTAAGCGTCGTCTTCCCCAGGCCGGGGTCCGCAGTGACATGCCTTGGTCAAAGGGGCGGAAGCAAAAGCCGCCTCCCGGACTCTTTCGAAGAGCACCAGAATCCTGGTTGTGCCCGAACATCGTCCGCTGTGATTAAAGCACTGTTATTGGGCAAAGTCCAGAGCGCATGCCTCGTCAACTGGAGAGCAAAATCCCTGCAACGGAACCGGCAATTGCCCACAGGGATCGTACGATTCTCGCCGGTTTTCTGTGACGCAAGGGATTCGATCCTCATCTTGTAAGAAAGATTGCCGCTTTCCGGGAACCTCAAAACGGAAATCATTTTCAGCAAAAATGGTCTAAACTCACCCAAGAAGGGAGGCTTCCCTTGAGCACAGCCACTTCCCCGATTCCGCTAACTACTCTTGCCAGGCGGTTTCGCGGTGCACGCCAGCAGACGCTGAGCCTCTGCGAGCCGCTCACGCCCGAGGACATGATGGTGCAGTCGTGTCCCGAAGCTTCTCCCGCCAAATGGCACCTCGCCCATACCACCTGGTTCTTCGAGTCGTTCGTGCTGCGGGAGTTTCTGCCCGATTACCGGGTCTTCCATGCGGACTTCGCTTGGCTCTTCAATAGCTACTACCAAAGCTTTTCGGCATTTCCCGAGAAGCGGCTGCGATCGTCGTTTTCGCGGCCCGGGCTCGACGATGTGCTGCGCTATCGCAAGCATGTGGATGCGGCGATGGAGAAGCTGCTCGACCGGGAGCCTGACGCCGAGGCGCTGCGCCGCATCGAGCTGGGCGTAAACCACGAGGAGCAGCACCAGGAACTGCTGCTCACTGACATTTTGAATGCGTTTTTCACGAATCCGCTGCGGCCGGCATATCGGACGGCAGGGATCAGGGATCAGGGGTCAGGGATCAGCAAGGCCGCGTCGATGGAGTTCGTTCACTTCGAAGGTGGTCTGCGCGAGATCGGCCACGTGGGCGACGGTTTCTGCTTCGACAATGAATCGCCGCGCCATCGCGTCTGGCTCGAGCCGTATGCGCTGGCAAACCGGCTCGTCACATGTGGGGAGTACGCGGAGTTTATGGCCGATGGCGGCTATCGCAAGCCGGAGCTCTGGCTCTCGGCGGGTTGGGATGCGGTGAAAGCGAACGGCTGGCGCGCGCCCCTCTACTGGACAGAAAAAGACGGCGCGTGGAGCGTCTTTACACTGCGCGGCGAGCTGCCGCTCGATCAGCTTGAAACGACGCCGGTAAGCCAGGTGAGCTTCTACGAGGCCGACGCCTACGCCCGTTGGGCAGGCCGCCGTCTGCCAACTGAGTTCGAGTGGGAGGCCGCAGCCGAGGGCCAGCCGGTAGAAGGAAATCTCCTCGGTTCCGGACGCCTGATGCCCATTTCCACAAGTCTCCTCCAAAACCGGCGTCCCACGCTCTTGGGGGATTGTTGGGTGTGGACGAGCAGCGCCTACCTTGGCTATCCGGGCTTTCGTCCGCTCAGCGGCGCGCTGGGCGAGTACAACGGCAAATTCATGAGCGGGCAAATGGTTCTGCGGGCAGGGTCTTGCGTCACGTCCGCCCTTCACATCCGCGCAAGCTACCGCAACTTTTTCGCGCCGGAGACGCGCTGGCAATTTTCCGGCATCCGGCTGGCATCGTAATCCATCCGGCCGCATCCAACGAAGGGTACATGAGCGCAGCAGCAGCTTCCCCTGCAGTAGCCAAACAAATCGATAAACGCGTTGCCGCGGCAGTGCGCCGGGGCCTTGCGTCCTGGCCCAAACGGCTGCCGCCCTGGCTGTTTTACGACGAGGCCGGCTCGCGGCTCTTCGAGGCCATCACCGAGTTGCCTGAGTACTATCTCACACGCACCGAGCGCGGAATCTTTGCCGCAAATGCCGAGGCCGTCATTGCTCATGCCGCAGACGGCTCGCGGCTTCGCATTGCGGAGCTGGGCGCCGGATCGGCCGAGAAGACACGCCTGCTGCTGAAGGCCGCCGTCAGGCGCCAGGGAACGCTTCTCTATGAACCCGTAGACGTCTCCTCGAGCGCCCTCGACGGCGCCTGTGAGCGGATCGAGCGCGAGATTCCCGGCATCATCGTGACTCCGCGCGTGATGGACTACACTCATGGCGACGGGCACAGCTTCCACCTTGACCGGCCTCGCGGCGGCGAGCGCCAATTGGTGCTCTATATCGGCTCGAGCATCGGCAACTTTGAGCCAGAAGAAGCTGCGGGGCTGCTGCGGCGGGTTCGCGCCCCACTCAAAACCGGCGACGCCTTTCTGCTCGGCGTAGACCTTGTGAAGGATGAGGCAAGGCTGCTGGCCGCCTACAATGACGCGGCCGGCGTAACCGCCGCCTTCAACCGCAACCTGTTGGTCAGGCTCAATCGCGAATTCGGCGCGGACTTCAACCCTGAGGCCTTCGCGCACCGTGCGCAGTGGAACGCCGCCGAATCGCGCATCGAGATGCACCTTGTGAGCCGCCTTGCGCAGCGGGTTCGGCTGGCGTGGCTCAACCTGGAAGTGGATTTCGCGGCGGGCGAAACCATTCACACCGAAAACAGCTACAAATACCGGCCCGGCCAGGCGGAGGCGATGCTGACCCAGGCGGGCTTTGCGCCGGAGGCCGTCTGGACCGATGCGCGCGGCTGGTTTGCCGTGTGCCTGGGCCGAGCGGAGTAGCGCCGCATGCAGTAACCCCTCGTGGAGTAGCTTCTACCAGCCGATTCCGAGCGCTGCGGGCAACGCAGCCCCTCATTCCCGGCCGAGGCTGTCCATCTTCTGCCGCAATGCGGCTACTTCCTGCCTCAGCGCGGCAACGTCCGCTTCCAGTTGCGCAATACGTTCGTCCCGCGTGGCAGCATCGCCGCCGGCCGCTGGCTCGGCCGCGGCAAACGTGATCGATTCGACAGCCCCTGAAAGCAGATGCGCATAGCGCGGCTCCTTGGTGCCCGGCTGGCGCGGCAGCACCGCCGCCAGCGGCGGCTCGCGCTCCATCAGCTTCTGCAATCCAGCCAGCACATCGGCAATCTCTTCGAAGCGGTGCATCCGCTCGGTGCGCCCGCGAAGTTCGCCGGCGGTCTGCGGCCCGCGCAGCAGCAGCACGCACACCAGCGCCTCCTCGGCGCGGCTGAAATTGAAAGCTTCACCCAGCCAGTGCTCGTATTTCGTCACGCGGCCGTCGGTCGAGCGTGCGCGCCCCGCCAGCCCCTTATTTTCGAGACCATGCAAAGCCTGGCGCACGTCGTCTTCGTCGAGGTTCATCACCGGCTCGCGGTTCGAGCGCTGGTTGCAGGCGTTGATGAGCGCGTTGAGCGAGAGCGGATAGTATTCCGGCGTGGTCACGGCCTTTTCGGCCAGTGCGCCAAGAACCCGCGCTTCCGCGGCGGTGAGCACGACGGGATCTGTCAGCGGCATAAGTCTATTTTCTCATTCGCTCTGTAACGGCGCAGAATCTTCAGGCAGGCTGACCCGATTGCGCGCCGGCAGGAAAATTGAGACTGCACGCGCCGCGAGTCAGAACGCCGCCAATTCTTAAGAGGGATTCGGTGCTGCTCGCACTGATGTAATGGCAGGCCCTGGAAATCCGCTCCCATCTTTGGCCCGTCTCTGCGATACTTGTCTGTTATGCCCATTGAAGACCCTCAGCAAGCCGCCCGAAAAATTGCCGAATTTCTTAACACCCTCAACAAGCTGGGCGGAGTGCGCCTGAAGTACCGCATCACGGCGGGCGACGGGAAGCCCGATGCGGAGGGCGGCGCGACGCCCCAGCTCAACGTCGATCTGGCCGGCCCCGACGTGCCTCTCGTCATCCAGCGCAATGGGGAAATGTTGCGCGCGCTCGAAACCCTTGCTGCGCAAATGCTTCGACTGGACCACCACGAGCACAATCTGGTGAGCTTCGACGCCGGTAACTTCAAGGCCCTCCGCGCCCAGGAGCTGCAACTGGCCGCCGAAACCGCCGCGGAAAAGGTCCGCCAATCGGGAATCCCTTACAGCTTTCCGCCCATGAACAGCCACGAGCGGCGCCAGTTGCACCTGGCCTGCCGGTCGCTCCCGGGCATTGAAAGCGCCAGCGTGGGCGAAGGGCAAGACCGCTTTCTCGTGATCTATCCCGAGGGCAAAACTAACCTGCCCGTGACCCCGCAGGTCAAGCCCAAAGCCTTTGGCCGCGGTGAAGGCCGCGGTGAAGGCCGCAGGGAACACAGAGGCCAGGGATCGGGTTTCAGGCGCCGGTAAAGCGCCGGCAATGCTGCCGGGCAGTGAGCCCGGCGGCTGTGCCAAAATACCACCTATGAAAAAAGCGTTTGTCACGTTGCTGCTGGTGGCTTGCGTAACGCTGCTTCCGGCGCAAAAGCGCCTCGTTCTCATTGACGAGGACGGCTATGGCCCCGGCGGCTCCGATCAAATGGCCATGCTGGCGCTCCTGCAGTCGCCCGAAGTGCAGGTTCTCGGCATCACCATGGTCACCGGCGACGCCTGGCGCGACGAGGAAACCCTACACACCCTGCGCATGTTGGAGCTGACCGGGCACGCCGATGTTCCCGTGGCTCGCGGCGCAGTCTTTCCGCTCATTCGCACTCAGGAAGAGACGCGCTTCGAGACGGCCCTCTACGGCAAAGTGACGTACCTGGGTGCATGGGGCCGCCTGCCGTCCGAATCCGCATCAGGCGCGCAAAAATTCGAGCCCCATGGCCCCTACGAAATTCCTCCCATGCCCGAGGGACTGCCCACCACGAAGCCCATCGAAGAAGACGCCGCGCACTTCCTCATCCGCCAGGTGCGCGCCCATCCGCACCAGGTGACCATCTACGCCGCAGGCCCTCTCACCAACATCGCGCTGGCCATTTCGCTCGATCCTGACTTTGCCGCTCTCACCAAAGGCATCGTGATCATGGGCGGCAGCATCAATCCACAAACCAGCGATCCCGAGTTCGCCACCGACCCCCGCCACGAGTTCAATTTCTGGTTCGATCCCGAGGCCGCTCACATCGTGTTACGCGCCGATTGGCCGCGCATCGATGTGACCACCGTCGATGTCTCCATCAAGGCGCCGTTCACGCAGGCGATGGTCGACGAGATCGCCAGGTCGCAATCTCCAGCCGCGCGCTACATCGCCGCCTGGAGCCAGCAACGCTACTACATGTGGGACGAGCTCGCCGCGTGCGCGTGGCTCGACCCCGCGATCATCACCAAAGAAGAGACCGTGTACATGGACATGGACCTGAGCCACGGTCCCAGCTACGGCGATACCCTCACCTGGCCGGAAAATCTCCAGCCAGCCACAGGCGTGCGCCTCGTCCACGCGCAACTCGACCTCGATCTGCCCCGCTTCCAGAAGATGTTCATAGACCTGATGACGCGCACGCCGTAACCGGCCATGCGCGTGGGGATGCAGCGATTTACGCGCTTCTGCGGCGAATGTTCAGTGCGGGGAGTGAAGCCCGGGCGGGAATTGTGCCCCCAAAGGCGTTTCCCGGAGCGAAGTGCGGAGACAGGAACCCCAGACGATTGGACGCATCCTCTGCACTGGCCATGATGTGCGGCTGATAGTAGTAAGAAACAACCTTGGCTGACGATGAAGCCGGTAACAAGAGGGCGAAGCAAAACGCTACTGCGAGGGAAACACCGGTTCGAGACATGTTCAATTACCCTTTCTGAGCGCTGCGGCTTTCGCGGGAACCCGTGGCGGCTCCGAACATCCCGGCGCGGAAGCTGAAGGGAAACAGCAGCGCTTGCAGGGTGAGCGGACACGCCCGGCATAGCTCGCTAGAAATTCTAATGTATTGCCCCATCGCTCCTTCTGCCATGTGGAACAGGCCCTAGAACAATTCCGGAATGTTATGGAACGCAATCCGCGTGGGCGCGGCCTTATACGCAGTCAGCATCGCAGCCGGCGCCAGCGTGCTCATGCCGTACTTGTCGTTCAGGTGGTCCATCGCCGCCAGCAGGCGCGTGCGGCTCTGCTCCTCTTCAAGGCCATCGAAGAGCGCCAGCGTGTGCAGCCGGTCGGGCACAAGGTTGTTCAATTGCACGCCGATGAAATAGGGGTGCTCGTACTGCGCTCCTGCCGGCCGCGACTCCCACAGGCGGCGCAGCGCGGCGATCAGTGTCTGGTTGTCCTGGCACTCGCTGAGTTTGATCTCGCTGCGCCAGCCGCGCGCAGGCACACCAAACCGGCTTACCGGCGTATTCTCGCTGCGCGGTACCGCAAAGCCGATGGCCAATCCGATGTTGCTGGCCCACAGCCCTGCTGCGCGCAGCCGCATGGCCGCTTTGTGCAGCAGCTTGTGCGCCACGGCCCAGGCTTTTTCCGGGGTGCGCATCTCCGGTGACAGCACGTGCGAATGGCTGATGGATTTCTGATGCTCGTTCTCCATCATCTCGAAGTCTTCGCCGCGCAGCCAGTGCCATAGCCGCTCGCCCCACACCGATCCCCAAATCTCGCCGGCCTGCTCGCAGTCGAGCGCCAGCAGATCGTCCATCGTCCTGATGCCTTTCTCGTTCAGGTGCTTTTCCGTGCGCGCGCCAATGCCGGGCAGATCGCGCAAGGTAAGCCCGCGCAGCGCCTCAGGCAAAAGGTCCAGCGGCAGCGCCACCAGGCCGTCGGGCTTTTCCATGTCGCTGGCTACTTTGGCGAGGTAGCGATTGGTGGCAAGGCCCACGGAACTGCGCAGCATCGGCCCCACGCGCTCGCGGATAGTTTCCTTGACGCGAATGCCGAGATCGAAGGCGGCACGAAGCGCCCTTTCGCGGCCCATCAACCGGCACGCCATCTCGTCGATGGAGCAAACAGCGGTCACCGGCACGCAGCTTTCAACTGCTTCAACAATGCGGTGATGGTATTCGGTGTAAAGCTCGTGGCGGCCCTCCACCAGCACAATCTCCGGACACATGCGTTTGGCGTCGGCAACAATGGTTCCGGTTCGCACGCCAAAGGCCTTGGCCTCGTAACTGGCCGCGATGCAGCAGGTGGTGTCGGCCATCATGGGCACCACGCCCACCGGCCGGCCGCGCAACTCGGGCCGAGCCTCCTGCTCCACACTGGCAAAGTAGGAGTTCAGATCGACAAACAGCCAGTTCAGCAGCGGGTCTTGGGCCGAAGCCGCATCCTCAGCCACCTCCGCCACCCGCTGCGCTTCTGCGGCCCCAAACTCAGGACGCGCAAGCTCTTCCGGCCACTCCTCGGGAACGGGCGACAACGCCGAGTTGGAAATAGCGCCCATATCAAACAATATTCGCCCTT
>JAJXXG010000679.1 GCA_021781255.1 Acidobacteriota bacterium | reverse complement strand
GTGCATCCAGCGCCTGCGTCACCGACTCTTTGCTGCCGAAGATCATTGTGGAAGGATCAACGAAACACAGCACCATGCCCGTATGCGCCATAGGCCAGATGTGATTCTGGCGAACGACGAGCGGACGCACGCGCTTCTTGCGGAAGCTCGCCACAATGCCTTGCGTGTCGAACTGACCCTGGGCGATTCCCACTGTCTGAAGCTGGCTGCCTGCCCCTGGCGCGCGATAAAGCGCGAAGGCCAGATCTTCTACGTCGTGGTTCTCATTGAGCCCGGAGTTCCGCAATGCTTCGTCAAACCGCTTCAGGTCAGGCGGCATCACGCGTTCACGCAACTGCATGGCAGCAGGCGAGTTCTGCATCGCCTGGTAGTCAATGACCACAAGTTGCTGCACATCGTGAGGAATTGATGCGCGCGCATCGCCAGAAAGCTGCGCAGCTTCTGCCGGCAGCGTGAACACCAAAAGGAGGGCGCACACTAAAATTCCTGCAAATTTCTTCCGCAATTTCATCCTCCTGCGGGACAAAATCCACCGTCCCGCTGTTCTTCGATTGGACGCAAACCACGGGCTTGAGTCGCGCGTCTCCCACTATTTTGATCTTACTCTTCAGCCCGGTTTACCGGCCTTTACGGCGATTCCCGTGGATACGCCTAAGTACCGGTCTGACTTGTTTCGAAGGCCTCTCCCGGCCAGGGTTGAGGGTTTTCCAACCGCCGCTCCAGGATCTTGGCCTCCGCCTCGAACCCGGTTAAATGACGCATCCACTCGCTTTCGCGCTCGCAGGCCGCCTCAGGAATGAGACCGATAATGCGACCCTCCACAAGCGCGGCACGGTGGCGCAAGGCAAGCCGGGAGACTGCGGCAAACACACGCGAAATAGGTGTGGCCTCAAAGTCAGAGATGTTGAGCGTAAGCTGGGCTCTCCCATCCTGCAGGCTGCCCATGGCGCGCACGCCCTTGAAGCCGCTGGAAGAACCGCGCAATTCGCGCGCCATAGTACGCACCAGTGATAAATCGACTGAGTCAAACGAGATGATGTAACTGACGAGGAACTTGCGGGCGCCCACGGCGCACGCGCCGGCCGTGGGATGCAGTCCAGGACCGCCAAGATCAGGCCGCCGCGCCGCATCCTTGCGCACCTGTTCGCGCAACCCTTCAAACTGGCCGGTGCGGATGTTGTCAAGGCTGGCGCGATCCGGCCGTGCCGCCGCAGCCTCATAGAAATACACTGGAATGCCGAAGCGTTGCCAAATTTCATGACCGGCCTGTCGCGCCAGCAGCACGCACTGTTCAAGCCGCACGTTGTGGATGGGCACAAAGGGAATCACATCGGCCGCACCGATGCGAGGGTGGCTGCCTTCCTGCAGGGTGAGGTCAATCAGCTCGGCTGCCTTGCCCACACCGCGCACAGCCGCCTCCATTACCGCCTCTGGCGAGCCGGCCAGCGTCACCACGGAACGGTTCAATCCTGCATCCATCGACAAGTCCAGCAGATGCACTCCATCCATGCGCATGGCCGAGACAATCGCCTCGACCACATGCACGTCTCTGCCCTCAGAGAAATTGGGGACGCACTCTACCAGTGGACCATTCATCGATTCACTTCCAGAAGGTGTAGCCAATCTGCACCTGCACGCTTGAGTTCACGCCTGGATTCTTGTCGCCCAGCGAGGCAGACGAGATATGCACCGCGTTCACGCCTAAATCAATCGACCGGCCGTTGCGAAGAAAGTAATGAAAACCCATGCCGCCCTGCGGCGAAAAGTTGAAGACCGACGTGCCGCCACCGGTCGGAGATCCGTGCACCACGAGCAGATCCGGTGGAAACTTGTGTGTGGTGTAAATCAGCCCGCCCGCTGCCTGGAACCACGGCTGGAAGCGCTGCCAGTGAGTGGCGAAGTTCCAGCGCAGAATCACCGGCGTAAGACTGAGACCGGTGAAGGTGCCACCGCCATAGTTCTGCACCACGGGGCCGTCTGGCGTGGTGACAGTGACACTGTACGGAGCCGGGGTGTACGCCTGCCAGAACGGCATCAGATTGAAGCTGTACTCAAACTGACCGGAGAGGCGGCCTGCGCGAAGCACCGGCGTGAGAATCTTTCCCGCCTGGAAACCGAGCGCCAGAAAATGATAACTGGCGCGGCTGCCGATGCCGTTGCCCACATTCACAAACGGGCCCAGTTCCCAGCTCCGCGCCATGCGTATATGGGCCACTGGGTTGTCTGGCGGGACTGATCTGCCCGCGGCTTGCGCGGCGGGTTCACACACCACCATCAGACCGGCGGCAAGGAGCAACAACAAAGCCTTCAATGTCCGCTTCAATGCAAATTCCCTTCCCTGCTGCGCAATGGCTTGCTCGCTAAAAAAAGGCCGCCACATCGGGCGGCCTTTGCTTGCCCGCGGCTGAGTAGGTGTCAGCCGGCAACCTGTTCCATCTGCTCGGCGTCCATATCAAAATTCGAATAGACGTTCTGCGTATCGTCCAGATCTTCGAGCGCGTCCAGCAGGCGCATCATCTGCCCCGCTGCCGGCCCTTCGAGCTTCGTATATGTGGACGCGATCATCGTCACTTCGCTCATGGTGGTTGGGATGTTGGCGGCCTTCACGGCGTTCAGCACATCCTCATACGACGCCGGATCGGTGATGATTTCCCACGTGTCGCCTTCGTCGTTCAGGTCCTCGCCGCCGCTCTCGAGCACGATATTCATCAACTGCTCTTCAGTTGCCGCGGACTTCTCCACCGCAATCACGCCCTTCTTTGAAAACAGGAAACGCACCGAGCCGGTCTCGCCCAGGTTGCCGCCGTTCTTTGCGAAGGTGTGCCGGATCTCACTCACAGCGCGGTTGCGGTTGTCCGTGGTTACTTCCACGATGAGCGCAACCCCGCCCGGGCCGTAGCCCTCAAACGTTATCTCTTCGTAGGTTGCGCCTTCAAGCTCACCCGTACCGCGCTGGATGGCCCGCTTGATGTTGTCGGCGGGCATGTTTTCCGCTTTCGCAGCCAGGATCGCTCCGCGCAGTCGCGGGTTTCCATCTGGATCGCCGCCGGCGCGCGCCGCAATGGTGATTTCCTTTATCAGTCGGGTGAAAACCTTGCCGCGCTTGGCGTCAAGCGCGCCCTTTTTGTGCTTGATGGTGGCCCATTTCGAGTGGCCGGACATGGAAACCTCTATCGATTGAAAGTGCTGGCACGGAGACCCACGCGCCCCTGTGAGTATATCACTGCAAGGCCTGCTGAACGGCGCTGCAGGCGGCCTGCACATCCGCCGTAATCTTTTGTGGCCAGTGCGGCTTCCTATTTCCCACACACGTCATCTAAAACAAAAAGCAGAGGGTGTTCTCTGCCTGCCTCGTCATCCCCGCAATCTTTTCAGGAGCGCACTTGAAAAAGCTGATCTTTGCCTGCCTTTTTGCGTCCTTGGCTGCATTCTCCGCCCATGCCCAGGGCAATTACGAGATTCAGGTCTATGGCGCTGACACGGTGGCCCCGCGCAGCACCATGGTGGAGCTGCACTCGAACTTCACCGCTTCAGGCCAGCGATATTTCGTTGACGGTGTGGCGCCCACCAACCATGCCGAGCACGAGACCATCGAGATCACGCAAGGCCTCACCTCGTGGTCCGAGGTCGGCTTTTACATCTTCACCAGCGAGCAGAGCGGTACGGGCGTCCAGTGGGTGGGCGATCACATCCGGCCGCGCGTGCGCGTGCCTGACAGTTGGCACTGGCCCGTGGGCGCGAGCCTGTCGATGGAGATCGGCTACCAGCGCGCCTTCTTTGACCGCGACACCTGGACCTGGGAGATTCGCCCCATCTTCGACAAGCAGTTGGGCCGCTGGTACCTGGCCATCAACCCCGCGCTGGAGCGCACGCTGCACGGGCCCGATGTAAACCTGGGCCTCGACTTCGCTCCGGCGGTCAAAGTGAGCTACAACTTCAACAAGGTCATCGCGGGCGGCATTGAATACTACGCCGACTACGGAAGCATCACCAACATCGCCAGTCTGCACGATCAGCAGCAGCAGATCTTCCCTTCCATTGACCTGAACGTTTCGCCCAAGTGGGAGTTGAACTTCGGCGTGGGCGTGGGACCAACCGCCGCCACGGACCACTGGATTATCAAGGCTATCGTGGGCCGACACTTTAACTGGCCACACAAGCTTTAGCTGCCTGTTTCCTCATACCTTTCAGTTCAATGCTTGTCATACCTTGCGGTTCATGGTATGATGGCTGACAATGACGGCGCGCACCCCAAATCCGAACTTCCTCAACGGCGTTCCCGAACTGCTCATCCTCTGTCTTCTGGCTGAAGAGACCATGTATGGCTACGAGATTGTGCAGGCCATTCGCGCACGCACAGACTCGGTCGTCGCCGTGGGTGAAGGCGTCGTTTATCCCGTGCTGCACGCGCTTGAGGCCGAGGGCGCGCTTCGTGCAAAACGTACATCTGTGGATGGCCGCAGCCGTATCTACTATTCGCTGACCGCCGCGGGCAAGCGCCGGCTTACGCGACTCTCCGCGGACTGGACGAGCCTGACGAACGCGGTTCACAGTGTCCTGAAGGAAGGCAGACATGCACAGTCTTTTTCCTGAGCTGCGAGAGAGGCTTTTGCGTGGCGGCGTAGCTCCACGCCACGTGCGCCGCTACCTGACAGAGCTCACTGAACACCTTGCCGACCTGACCGCCGACGAGATGCGCGCAGGACACGACAAAGAGCAAGCCGGAGCGGCGGCGCTCGCACGCCTGGGCACAACGGACGATCTTGCCGAGGCCATGCTGAGGCAGCCAAATCTGCGCGCGTGGAGCGTCCGTGCTCCGTGGGCCGTATGTGCTCTGGCGCCGCTGGCCCTTCTCGCGCTCGCGCGTGGCGTTGCGCTGCTTGTGCTCTTGTCAGGCTGGCAAATCTTTGTGCCCACCGCGAATACGCCCTTTGGTGCGCACCACCTCTCATGGCTCGGCAATGCATGGTTCCAGTTTGGACGCCTTATTTATTTCGGCACGCCCTTTGCGCTCGGCTGGGCACTGTGCCTGCTGGCGGCGCGGCAACGGCTGCGTGGATGGTGGCCCGTTGCTGGCATGTTCCTCGTCGCGTGCATCGCCGCGACGCAGCAAATCGAAGCCAGCCGCGCAATCGCCGGCGCGATGGGTCACATCCGCATCTACTTTGCGCTCAGCGGGTCGGAGTACGGAGTTGCCGGCAGTCTGCTCAATGCGGCTGTCATCTTCTCGATCGCGTTGCTTCCTTACCTCGTCTGGCGCTGGCGCGAAGGCCGCTCCGCAGCGGCCTGAGCCGGATCCTGACGCTATCCCACCAGTTCCAGCGCACGGATGGTTTCCTTGCGCACGGTGAGCTGCTCAATCAGGTCGTACCGCACTTCGTAGCCGCGGCCGGGTGAGTCGGGAATCGTGATCTCGCCTTCCGGTGAAACCGTGATCTCCGGCTCCACGATGTCTTCCTTCCAATAGCGCGCAGAGGCCGACACATCACCGGGCAGCGAGAAGTTCTCGAGCGATGAAAGCGCAATGTTGTGCGAGCGTCCAATGCCGGACTCCAGCATGCCGCCGCACCAGACCGGAATGCCCCGCTCCTGCGCGGCGTTGTGCACGGCGATGGCCTCAGAGAATCCGCCCACCCGGCCCAGCTTGATGTTGATGATGCGGCATGATTCCATCTCAATTGCAGCCAGCGCGTCGCGCCGGTTGCGGATGGATTCATCCAGGCAGATGGCCGTGTTCAGCCGCTTCTGCAGCATGGAGTGGAAGTAGAAGTCGTCGTGCCAGAGCGGCTGCTCAATCATCAGCAGATCAAAATCGTCAAAAGTCACCAGGTGATCCGCGTCGCGCAAGCGATAAGCGGAGTTTGCGTCGCAGCTGAGCATAATCGCAGGCCAGCGCGAGCGCACCTTCTCAAACACCTCCACGTCCCAACCCGGCTTGCACTTGAGCTTGATGCGCTGATAGCCGGCAGCAAGTTCGCGCTCGATGATGCTAATCAGCTCGGGGATGCTGGACTGGATGCCAATCGAGACGCCGCAGGGAATCGTCTCGCGGACGCCACCCAGCAGCTGTGCCAGCGGAATTCCCTCGCGCTGCGCCTCCAGATCCCAGATTGCGTTTTCCAGCGCAGCCTTGGCCATGCGGTTGCCACGAATCTTGTGGAAGATGCGCGGGCATTGACCGCCGTGCTCCGGTGATTCGGCGGCAAGCATGGGTCCAAGCTCATTCAGCAGCACCTGCCAGGCCGTGTCTGTCGATTCGCCGGAGAAATGAGGATGCTCGCCGGCAGTGCACTCGCCCCAGCCGGTCAGCCCCTCTGAGCGCACCTCGACCAGCAGAATTCTGCGGTCACGCGTAACGCCGAAGCTGGTTTCAAAGGGACGAACGAGAGGGAGATGGAGTTCGCGGAGTAGAATCCCGTCGATTTTCATAAAGAGAGCAATCCTTGGGACAACAAAGTAAGCAACAGGGGAGACGTGTTTCCATTCGATGCAACCATATCTCTAACCTGCACTACGGAAGCTTCGCCTGGTCAAGGAATGCCAGCTCAAAGCATCCGTTCCCTTCTGCATCCCTGGCATACTCCACAACGGCCAGCCCCCGCGCAAAGGCCCTCTGGAACCTTTCGCGGTTTTCTGCCTGCACAGCCAGGGCACGATCCCGGGTTTCATCCTTTGCCTTCCACTCATAGATGGAAGCCGGAACCACGATGCGTTCCTCAATCCTGTGTGATGTCCGCGGACGGCCTTCAAGAGATGCCGTAACCCGTTCCGAGTCAAGTCTCCACTCGGCCACTAGCCGGTCCGTGGGCAATCCGCCCTGCAATCGAGATGAGGATACACCATAAAAATCGGCCAAGTAGCTGCGAACGATCACACCCAGCTTCGAAATATTCAGATGAGCATTGCGAATTTCCAGCGGATCGAAGGTCCACTCCATCAGCCGGATTCCCCGTGAAAGCGCCTCACGCCGTTGCTCCAGCTTGAGTTGCGCGCCAAGGCCGCGGTTGCGATAGCGCTCGCGCACCGCCAGCATGTGGGAGTGCAGATAAGGCTGAGGCCCGCCCTCCCCGTGTTTCATGCCAGGCAAAGACATGGCGAAACCCACCATCGAGTCCGGCCCGCCGTCGGGTCCCGCTCCGGGCATATCCGTGTCAAACGCGCCAATAACCTGCCCACCAATCTTCTTTGCCACAAGGAATGCCTTGCGCGGAATCACGTCTGTCGGGTCGTAGCCCCAGGTCTCAATCTGCATCTGCACGCAGGCTTCGAATTCGTCCGATCCCTTGCAGTCGCGAATACGAATCATGCGTGCTTCCCCGCTTGCGTTGATTTCTCTTCCACAGCCAATGAGCGCTTGGCCTCGGCCCACAGAGCTTCCAGCTCCTCCGGCGCAAGCTCCTCCAGCGGACGCGCACTTGCCTGCTCCATCTGCCGGAACCGCCTTCGAAAACGCAGATTGCAGCCGCGCAGCGCCATCTCCGCATCCACGCCAAGGTGCCTGCCCAGATTGACCACTGTAAACAGCAGGTCGCCCAGCTCAGCCTCCACAGCAGGCTTGCGCGCCGGGTCGGCGTGCGCGGCCTCGGCCTCCAGCTCGGC
>JAJXXG010000903.1 GCA_021781255.1 Acidobacteriota bacterium | reverse complement strand
TGGCATCCAGAATCTGGGCCTGCATCTCGCGCCCCGTCACGGAGCCGGTCAGCTCCAGCAGACGGTCGCTCAGCGTCGACTTTCCGTGGTCGATGTGGGCAATAATCGCGAAATTACGTAGGAAACGTGCGTCCATGCAAGGTTGACAAAGGGGGCAAAAGCGCCGGATGGCGCGCAGTGCCCCCTGTCCATAGCTTATCATCGGCATAGGGCCTTGTTCGGAATCTCCATAGCCCCAGTGCGGCCGCGTGCCTGCTGCTGAATTCGCCAATGAGCAAAAATTCGTATCGGTTTCTTTGCTGCGCCACTCTGGCCCTCGCGCTGGCAGGCTGCGGCCCTTCGAAAAATTCGACAGCCCCCAAGGTCAGCCCGCAGGCTACCGCTCCGGCTCTGCCCGCCGCCGCTCCCGGCGCGCAGCAGAATGCAGCGGCAGCCGCGCAGCTCCAGTCCGCCCAGCAGCAGCGCGTGCAGCAGCTCATACGCCAGGTCGAAGCAGCCTACTCTGAGGGCGCCGCCGACTACCGCAAGGGCCAGCTGCCCCAGGCCAAGGTCGCCTTTGACCGCGCCGTCGATCTCATGCTCACCAGCGGCCTCGACATCAAGAGCGAGCCCCAGCTCCAGGACGAGTTCGATCACATCGTCGATGCCGTCAACGCACTCGAAATGGAAGCCCTCAAGGAGGGCAACGGCTTCGCTCCCAAGCAGGAGCTCACGCCCGCCGACGTCGCCAGCGACGTCACCTTCGCCGTCGACCCCAACTTCGTCGCCAAGGCACGCTCCGACCTCGCTACCACCAAGTCGGACCTGCCCCTTGTCATGAACGACTACGTGGCGGCCTTCATCAACTTCTTCGCCAACTCCCAGCGCGGCCACAACACCCTGCTGCACTCCTTTGAGCGCGCTGGCCGCTATCGCGCCATGATTCAGAAGGTCATGGCTGAGGAAGGCGTCCCGCAGGACCTCATCTATCTCGCCGTCGCGGAGTCCGGCTTCCAGCCCCGCGCAATGAATCCTCACTCCGGCGCCGGCGGCATGTGGCAGTTCATGCCCGTCGGCAACTACGGCCTCACGCGCAACCGCTACACCGACGAGCGCTTCGATCCGGAAAAGTCCACCCGCGCCTACGCGCGCTACATGAAGTTCCTATACGACCAGCTCGGCGACTGGTATCTCGCCATGGCCGCCTATGACTGGGGTGCGGGCAACGTGCAGCGCGCCGTGCAAAAAACCGGCTACGCCGACTTCTGGGAGCTCTACAGGCGCAACAATCTCCCCGCGGAAACTAAGAACTACGTGCCGGAGATTCTCGCCGCCATCATCATCGCCAATCACCCCAGACAGTACGGCTTTGACGAAATCACCCTCGATCCGCCGGTCATCACAGACACCGTCACCATCAACTACTCCGTTGATCTGCGTCTCGTTTCCGATCTCGTCAGCGCGCCCATCGACGAACTGGAGGCGCTCAACCCCAGCCTCCTGCGCTTCGTCACGCCGCCCGATACCTCCTTCGATCTGCATCTGCCCGCTGGCACCGCGGCGCTCTTCCAGCAGCGCGTCGCCGCCATTCCAGAGGACAAGCGCGACGCCTGGCGCTACCACCGCGTCACCGCAGACGAAACGCTCGCCTCCATCGCGCGCAGCTATCACGTCTCCGTCTCGGATCTCGCCGCGGCCAATCAGATCAGCGAGAGTGAGAGCCTCAGTGGCATCGAGGCCGTTGTTGTGCCCGTAGCGCCCGCCGCCGAGCCCGCACTTCACACGCTCGTCTACCGCGCCCGTCGCGGAGACACGCTCATCTCCATCGCAGACCGCTTCGGCGTCTCCCTTGCGCAGCTCCGCCGCTGGAATCATCTCAGTGGCATCAAGGTCGCGCCTGGCCGCAGGCTCCGCGTCTCTGAGCCCGCGCACGCAATCCGCTCACGCGCCACGCACAGCCGTCGCACCGCATCCTCTTCCAGCCGCTCCAGCAGCACTCGGCAGGCAGATCCGCCCACGACCAGCCGCTCGTCACACACACGCAAGTCCGCGCACAGCGCTACATCCGGCAAGCAACACACCGCGAAGAAATCGCGCACACGCAAGCGCACCGCGCATCGCACATCATCCTCTCAGTAGCAAAAGCAGGCAGGAGCCTAAATACATACTTGTCTTTTGATAGCTTTTGCGTGCAAGCTATTGCTACAATGCTCTCGCATGTGATGCAGTTATGCTTACCATGCAGAAGAGAAAACCCCGCAGGGGCAGCGGTTCACCGCTGGAGGCAATGGGATGGAAGAAGTGTTCAGGATGTACGCAATGAATGACGGCAACCCGGATGTGGAGCCGGCAGAGCTGGACTCCGATCACGAAGAAGACTTTGAAGACGAGGAAGTCGAAACCTCCAGCGTACTCACCTCCTCAGACGATGATGAGGGCGTGGTAGAAGAGGCCGTGGTCGTAGTCTCTGAGATTCCCGCACCTGAGCCGGCTGCGCGAGCAGTCGCGAAAAAAGCTCCCGCGAAGAAGGCTGCAAAAAAGGCGCCCGCCAAAAAGGCAGCGGCCAAAAAGGCTCCTGCAAAGAAGGCCCCGGCAAAGAAGGTTGCCAAAAAGGCAGCCAACAAGGTCGCCAGGAAAGCAGCCGTGAAAAAGGTTGTGGCCAAAAAGGCCGCTAAGAAATCCGCCGCAAAGAAGAAGACCACTGGCGCTAAGGGCGGAAAGGTTGTAGCCAAGAAGGCTGCGGCCGGCAAACGCGTCAGCAAACCCACCAAACGAGGTAACAAGTTGGCCGTTAAGAAAGCAGCAAAGAAGGCGCCCGCCAAGAAGGCAGCAGCCAAGAAGGCTCCTGCAAAGAAGGCTCCGGCGAAGAAGGCAGTTGCCAAGAAGGCCGTGGCTAAGAAGGCTCCCGCGAAGAAGGCCGCGGCAAAGAAGGCTCCTGCAAAGAAGGCAACCAAGTAACATCGCAACACGCAGTACAAGGCAAGCAAAAGAGCCCGGCATCGCGCCGGGCTTTTTTGCGTCTGTCTGCCGCCGCGCTTACTTCTTCAACTCCGCCAGCGCCGCCAGCACCTCTTCGGAGTGGTGCGAGGGGTCCACCTTCGTCCACACCTTCACAATCTTCCCTTCCGGGTTGATCAGGAAGGTATTGCGATTGGCAATCGTCATCGGCCCAAAGTGGCCCAGCGACCCGTACTGGTCCACCACCTTGTGATCCGGGTCCGCCAGCAGGTGGAACGTCAGCCCGTCCTTCGTGCAGAACTGCTTGTGGCTGTCCACCGTATCCACGCTCACGCCCAGAATCACCGCGTTCGACGCCTCAAACTTCTTCAAATCGCGCTGAAAGTTGTGGGCCTCAATCGTGCAGCCCGTCGTCATGTCCTTGGGATAGAAGTACAGCACCACCCATTTGCCGCGGTAGCTCGCCAGGGAGATTGCATCTCCCGTTTGCGAGGGCAGCGTAAACGCCGGTGCATTCTGCCCCACCATGGGCATCTTCTCGTTTGCCGCATGCGCCGCCATCATCCACACCGCGGACGCCAGCACAGCCGCCATAACCAGCAATACTGCCTTTTTCACAGGAGACCTCCAGTTGTTCCAGTTCAGGGGAAAGATCCGGCACCGCGCCGGATTGCTTGTGCAATCAGTATCCGCGCGGAACCGCAACAATGGCAATCCCCGACTCCTGCGCCCGCCGCAGCAGCGTCTCGCGGTCGAACAGAAGCGTGCGCCGCGCCTCCACGGAAAGGCAGCTCGCCCCGGCCTTCACCATCGTCTCCACCGTGCGAATCCCGATTACCGGCACGTCAAAGCGCATGTCCTGGTTCGGCTTGGCCACCTTCACCACCGTCAACCGCCGCTCCAGTGTTGAAGCCTCATCCGCCAGCGATTGCATCAGCCGGCCGGCGCGCTCAATCGTCGCATCCGTACCCTCCATCGCCTCCACGGCCACGCAGGCCTGCGCCGCCACCACCACCGTCTGGCCAATGTCAAAGCCCGCCACCGCGCGCGCCACACCCAGCCCATACTCGATGTTCCTGCGCTCTTCCTCGTCCGGCGCGCGCTCCGTCAACACGCCTTCCTCGGCCAGCAGCGGCTCCAGAAACGCAGTCGAGCTGATCAGCTCAATGCCTTCGTCGCCCAGCACCTTTGCCACCGCGCCTAGCAGCATGTCTGTATTGCGCGTGCGCAGGTTCATCAGCAGCTTCGCCAGCCGCCAGTCCGGCCGAATGCTCGAGAAGATCTGCTTGTGCTTTACCTGCCCTGCCATCACCGCCTTTGAGACGCCTTCCTTGTGAAACGTCTCAATCAGCCGCGACAGCTCGCCCAGCGATAGCCAGTGCACCGTAATGCCCGGGTCGTTCGCCGCTCGCTTGTTGATCTCCGGGTCAGTCTCTTCGCGAATCGCCGCCACCGCCACGGCCAGCCCCTGCGCCCGCGCCGCATCCAGCAGCAAAAACGGAAACCGCCCATTGCCGGCAATCAGTCCCAGCTTCATCGCTACTTGATAATCCCGCGCTGGCTGCGCTCAATGAACTCCGCAAGAATCGCCGCATCCTCGCCCTCAAGCTGGCGAATATGCTCCACCGCCTGCGACGTATTCATCTTCGCCGCCAGCAGCAGGCGGAAGGCCTTCTGCAGCCGTTGCAGCCGCTCCGGCGTAAACCCGCGCCGCGTCAGGCCGACTTTATTTATCCCGAACGCCTTGTTCTCGCGCCGCGCTGAGGTCAGTGAGAACGGCAGCACATCCTGCGTCACAATCGTTCCGCCGCCGATAAACGCATACTGACCCACCGTGCAGAACTGGTGCACCGGGCAGAACGCGCCGACGCTCGCGTAGTCCTCAATCGTCACGTGCCCCGCCAGCGTCGCCGCATTCGCCAGGATGCAGTGGCTGCCCACCTGGCTGTCGTGCCCAATGTGCACATACGCCATCAGCAGGTTGTTTGACCCCAGCCGCGTCACGCCGCCGCCCTTCTCCGTTCCGCGGCTGATCGTCACGCTCTCGCGAATCGTATTGTCGTCGCCGATCTCTGTCTCCGTTGGCTCGCCCCTGTACTTCAGGTCCTGCGGAGCCACCCCGATCGAGCAGAACGGAAAGAACGTATTGCGCGCACCAATCCGCGTACGCCCGTCCAGCACCACATGCGAAATCAGAACGCAGTGCTCGCCCAGCACCACCTCCGGCCCAATCGTGCAAAACGGGCCCACCGTGCATGACGCCGGCACCACCGCGCCAGCGGCCACAATCGCGCTGGGATGAATGCTCACTGCGCCGCCCCGGAGCCCGGCGTCTCCGCCGCGCGCGGCACAATCATGCACGTCAGCGTCGCCTCGCATGCCACCTTGCCGTCAATGATCGCCTTGCCCGCCATGCGCCCCGCGCGTGTGCGGAAGCTCAACACGTCCACTTCAATCCGCAGCTGGTCGCCCGGCACCACCTGGCGCCGAAACTTGGCATTATCGATCCCCGTAAACACCGCCAGTTTCGTCTGCCGGTCCGGAAGCTCGTGCAGCATCAGCACGGCGCCCGCCTGCGCCATCGCCTCCACCACCAGCACCCCGGGCATAATCGGATACCCCGGGAAATGTCCCTGGAAATACGGCTCGTTGATCGTCACATTCTTGATGGCCACCGCACGCTTGGCGCGCTCGAACTCCACAATCCTGTCGATCAGCAGAAACGGGTAGCGGTGAGGAAGAAATTCCAGGATCTCCTGGATGTCGAACGTCATTCTCTGGCTCCAGAGAGCATGCGGCCCTGCGGCATCGCGCTCGTCAGGATTATATCCAACACCTCTACTTCTTGATGCGCCTCGCCCATGTGTCCACGTCCCAGAAGTCCGCCGGCAGATCGCGGTTATACTCCACCCGCTCCACATACAGCTGCCGCGTCATATCCCCGTTCTTGTAGCGAGTAATGCTGAACGGCGTCGGAAATCCATCCACCACGTGGTAGTCGTCGTACTCCTCCGCGTCCGTGTTCTTGTCCTTGTACACCGGGTCGCGCCACTGGAAGCTCCGCTTCAGCGGCAGATGCGTCTGCACATCCGCCAGAATCGTAATCGACTCGTTCTCCGCCGAAATCAGTGTCACTTGGTCGCCCAGGTGGCGGGACGCCATCCGCTGCCCCTCGTAGATCAGAATCGTGCGCGGGTCCTTCAGCCACACCTTCACCGCTGTCTCAATCGAGTGGTCCCGCCGCCGCAAGAACTCCTCTACCTGCTCCTTCGGCAGCTCGCGCTTGCCACGATACGTCACCTCCCAGCCCTCGCGCCCCTCGTAAAACTGCAGCACATCCCGATGCGCCGTGTACTCGATGCGGTCCTTGTCCGGCCACACGTGGAAGTCCCAGTACCGCATCGTTCCCAGATTCGGCTGCCCCTGGTAGAACGCCGCAATGTGCCCCTGCTGCATCTCGTTCTTCTTGTTCAGCCACAACTCGCCGCCCAGCGCCTGCACCATCTGGTCCAGCACCGTCCGCGCCTTCTGCGCATTCTTCGTCGCGGCATCTTCCGCCGTCTGTGTCCGCAGGCTCTGGGGAGCCGCCATCGCCACCACCGCCAGCACCACCGCCAACGCTCTCCGCATCCCTGTCCTCTTCGTGCCGTTCATCCGCGCCTTCACCCCACCAGTACCGCGCCGCCGTTCACGTTCAGCACTTCCCCGCTGATAAATCCCGCCAGCGGCGTGCACAAAAACAGTACCGGCCCGGCAATCTCGCGCGCTGTCGCCACACGCCCCACCGGAATCCCCGCCGCAATCCGCGGTCCCAGCACCGGGTCGCTCACCGCCGCCGCGCTCATTTCCGTCGCCACCCAGCCCGGCGCCACGCAATTCACCCGAATCCCGCGCGGAGCCAGCTCGCTCGACAGGCTCTTTGTCAGACTGATCAGAGCGCCTTTCGTCACGGCATAATCCGCATGCCCCGCCTCGCCCCGCTGCCCCGCCGTCGAGCTGATAAGAACAATATGCCCTGCGCTTCCATCCCCGCCCGTCGCCGGCGGCCCCTGCAACTCCATCTGCGCCACCGCCGCCTGCACCAGCCCAAACACTGAGTCCAGATTCACCCCCAGCGTCCGCCGCCACTGCTCCTCGCTCATCAGCTCAATCGGAGCGTCCTCCGCCGGCCATATCCCGTGATTCACCACCAGCGCGTCCAGCCGCCCAAAGGCCGCCACCGCCGCGCCCACCAGCGCCCGGCCCTCCGCCGGAGTGCTCAACTCCTGCTCCACCGCCACGCACCGCGCCGGCCCGCCGCACTCCGCCATCAACGCATGCGCCTGCTCCCGCGCCTGCCGGTAGCTGAGCACCACCCGCGCCCCGGCCTCCACAAACAGTCGCACCGTCTCTGCGCCAATCCCACGCGACCCGCCCGTAATCAGCGCCACCTTCCCATCCAATACAAGCGATACACCAGCCATACGGCCAACCTAATCCATTTCCAATCGCCCGTCCAGACTACCCATCCCCCGCCTCGCCTTTTCCTTTCCGGCCACAAAATCGGGGGCCCCATCCTTGGCGTTCGCGCAGCGGACGACATGAGTGGGAAACCACCCACTCAGAGCAAGTAGCGGTTGCCCCATCCTTGTCGCTCGCTCTTTGAGCGACAGGATGGGAACGCAAACACACCACAGA
>JAJXXG010000397.1 GCA_021781255.1 Acidobacteriota bacterium | reverse complement strand
GTTTGGCGATGACGGTGAAGTCTTCGAGGGTGGTGGTGTCGCCTTTGATTTCGCCGTGGGTGGCGAGGTCGCGGAGGAGGCGGCGCATGATTTTGCCGGAGCGGGTTTTGGGCAGCGAATCAGTGAAGCGAATGTCGTCGGGGCGCGCGAGGGCTCCGATTTCCTTTGCGACCCATTTGCGCAGCTCGTCCTTTAATTCTTCGCTGGGCTGGTGGCCGCCTTCGAGGGTGACGAAGGCAGCGATGGCCTGGCCCTTGAGATCGTCGGGGCGGCCGACGACGGCGGCCTCGGCGACTTTGGGGTGGGCGACGAGAGCGGACTCGACCTCCATGGTGCCGAGGCGGTGTCCGCTGACGTTGATGACGTCATCGACGCGGCCCATGAGCCAAAAGTAGCCGTCGGCGTCCTGGCGCGCGCCGTCGCCGGTGAAGTAGCAGCCGGGAACGTCAGACCAGTAGGTTTTCCTGTAGCGCTCCGGGTCGCCGTAGACGGTGCGAGCCATGGCGGGCCAGGGCTTGCGGATGACGAGCAATCCACCGTGGCCGCTGGGCACGGGATGGCCCTCGCGAGTGACGACTTCAGGCTGGATGCCGAAGAAGGGGCGCGTGGCTGAACCGGGCTTGGCGGCGACTGCGCCGGGGACGGGCGCGATCATGATTGCGCCGGTTTCCGTCTGCCACCAGGTGTCGACGATGGGGCAGCGATTGTGGCCGATCTTCTCGCGGTACCACATCCACGCCTCGGGATTGATGGGCTCGCCGACGGTGCCGAGAAGGCGGAGCGAGTCGAGCTTGTGCTTTTCGACGTGCTCATCGCCCCACTTGATGAAGGCGCGGATGGCGGTGGGCGCGGTGTAAAAGACGGTGACGCGATGGTCGTCGACGATCTTCCAGAAGCGGGAGAAGTCAGGGAAGTTGGGCGCGCCCTCATACATGAGGACGGTTGCGCCGTTCTGGAGGGGGCCGTAAACGATGTAGGAGTGGCCGGTGACCCAGCCGATGTCGGCCGTGCACCAGTAGATGTCATCCTCGCGGAGATCGAAGATGTATTTGGTGGTGAGGTAGGTCTGGACGGAATAGCCGCCGGTGGTGTGGACGAGGCCTTTGGGCTTGCCGGTGGTGCCGGAGGTATAGAGGATGTAGAGCTGGTCCTCGGAATCCATGGGCTCGGCGGGGCATTCCGCGGGCGCTTTGGCGACGAGCTCATGCCACCAGTGGTCGCGGCCGTGGACCATGTCAACGTGTGAGCCTGTGCGGCGGAGGACGACGACATCCTGCACAGTAGGGCAGTGGGCGACGGCTTCATCGACGGTGCGCTTGAGATGGATTTCGTTGCCACGGCGATAAGCGGCGTCCTGGGTGATGATGGCGACGCAGCCGGCATCATTCACGCGATCAGCGATGGCGGTGGCAGCGAATCCGCCGAAGATGACGGAGTGGACCGCGCCGATGCGGGCGCAGGCAAGCAGGGCCACGGCGAGCTCGGGAACCATGCCCATGTAAATGGCCACGCGGTCGCCCTTGCGGATGCCGAGGCCCTTGAGCGCGGCGGCGAATTGCGAAACCTGCGCGTGGAGCTCAGCGTAAGTGATGCGGCGGACTTCGCCGGGTTCTGACTCCCAGAGGATGGCGACCTTGTCGCGGCGGGGCGTGTCTAGATGGCGGTCAAGGCAGTTGTAACTGAGATTGAGTTGGCCGCCGACAAACCACTTGGCCCAGGGGTGATCCCACTCGAGGGTTTTGGTCCAGGGTTCGAACCAGTGGAGCTCCTTGGCGATGCCAGCCCAGAAGGCTTCAGGGTCTTCGATGGACCTCTTGTAAAGGGCTTCGTATTCTTCAAGGCTCTTGATGTGAGCGTGCTTGGCGAACTCGGGCGGCGGCGGGAAGACGCGGTTCTCGCGGAGGGTGGAGTCGAGATCCTGATTTGGCGAATCGGAGCCATGAGGACCGACGGAAATGTTGATGGATGACATGCAAAAACCCTCTCTGGGACAGGAAAGTGGGCGCATGCGGCAGGATTGCCGAAGCGGCTGATGCGCGCGTGCGCCGAGAATACGCGTCGTGGACACTTTAACGGTGGCGAGGGTGGCGGGGCAAGTGGAGGCGCGCCACAGGAGAGCGCGGTTACTTTTGTTGCTCATCTTTGGACGCGTGCGGGGCAGAAGCGGGGGCACAAGATACGCGAGCGGATGTATGATGAAAAAAAGTTATCGTTACCGTTGATGGTTGCGATTCCATCGACAAACGATTGCATCTAACTAAGTAGACAGGGTAGACAAACCGTGTGCAACGGGGCCAGGCGCGCGGAATGCAGTTACAAAAAGATTGAGAATTTTTGAAATTTGCCGATGATCCGCAAAGACGGACACGCAAGTATGTTTTTCTAACCGAAAGAGCAGGAGGGTGCGTTGCGAAGCGGGCACGCAAGGCTTTGGCTGGGAGTTGCAGCGGCCTTGGTGTATTCGCTGGCGGCGACAAACGCGCTCGCGTGTCATCCGGACGAGCGGACCGGCGAGAATACGGGCGGCGGAGCGGCGGCGGCTGTTGCTACTCCGGCAGCAGGAGACCTGACACCGCACCTGGCGCAGCACAATGCACTGACGCTGGTTCGTCACCAGCCGATTGTGGTCCCACATTTGATCAAGGCTCCGGCGCTGGGTGATTTCCTGAGCGGAACTGCGCATGGCGCGGGCACCGCGATGCTGCGAATCAACGCGTTCGTGGAACGATATCCCGATGATGGAGGACGGCCGCAGGATAAGACTGAGGTCTATATGGGATATACGCACTCGTCTCTCTATGCGGCGTTTATTTGCCGACAGCGGGATGCGGGCGATGTGCGGGCGCACATGCTGGCGCGGGATTCCCTGAGTGACGACGACACGGTGGCGCTGTGGCTGGACACGTTTCACGACCAGCGCCGCGCATTTGTGTTCCAGAGCAATCCGCTGGGCATCCAGGCGGACGCGCTCTATAGCGAGCAGACAGGCTACGACTTTTCTTTCGACACAGTGTGGGACACGTGGGGCAAGCGGACAAGCTTTGGCTACGTGGTTCTGATGAAGATTCCGTTTGCGAGCCTTTACTTCAAGAAGGCAAATCCGGGGACTCTGCGGACGTGGGGCCTGATTCTGCAACGGAACATTGCCGAAACGGGTGAGAGCGATTTTTGGCCGCGCATTGAACACAACGTGGCTGGACGGCTGACTCAGGACGCGGAAGTTGAAGGATTCGCCGATGTTCAGCGCGGGCGAAATGTGCAGCTTGAGGCGTATTCTCTTGGGCGGAATCTGCGGCAACTCAACGGCGTGGATCCCGAAAATCCATTCATACAGAGCAAGCATCTGCAGGGTTTTTCGGGGCTGGATGCAAAAGTGATTTTGCACAATAGCCTGGTGCTGGATGCGACGCTGAATCCGGATTTCAGCCAGGTGGGGATTGATAATCCGGCTGCGCCGAACCAGCGCTTCCCTACTTTCTTTGACGAGATGCGGCCGTTCTTCATCGAGAACAGCAGCTATTTCATGACGCCGATCAACCTCTACTACACGAACAACATCGGGCTGCCGCAGTTTGGCGCGCGGCTGACGGGCAAGGCGGGCAAGTGGGCGCTGGGACTGCTGAGCGTGGACGATCGTGGTCCGGGCGTGGCGGTGCCGCAGTCGAGCACGCTCTATGGCACGCGGGCGCATTTCTATGCGGCTCGTGTGAACCGCGATGTGGGCGAAAAGTCGGATGTGGGCGTGATTTATGCAGACCGCGAGTATGCGGGCTCATTCAACCGCGCGGGTGGCGTGGATTATCGTATGCGGCTGGGCGAGCGCCTGACGCTGACAGGCCAGGCGGTGACCAGCCAGACGGAGAACCTGAGCAACTCGACTGCGGGTGAGCAGACATGTCTGACCTCGGCGCTGAGTTGCAGCGGACAGGCTTATTTCCAGAAGCTGAACTACAGCGACCTGCACCGCGGATGGAGCCTGGGCTACAGCGATACGGCGGCGGGCTATGTAACGGATACTGGATTCTTCAGGCGACCTGATGTGCGAGCGCCGAATGCGTCCTACGGCTATACGTTCCGGCCGGATGGCGGACCGGTGCTTTCGCACGGGCCACACATTTATCTGGAGCGGGACTGGGACCACTCAGGCACGCCGCTTGACCTGTATATCCACCCATCCTACAGCGTGAGTTTTGCAAACCGTAGTGGGTTTTTCGCCTGGGCGAGCCTGAGCCAGGACCGGCTGCGGCCCATCGATTTCTCTACGCTGACGAGCGACCGGGAGTACCATGGGCAGGCGGGCGGGCTAAGTGTGTGGAGTTCGCCGGCGCCGTATCTTTCGATGAGCGGAGGGTTCAGCCAGGGGACAGTGATCAATTTTTCGCCGCCGGGAAATGATGCTCCGGGAATGGTGAACATCGTGTCCCCGCGAGTGAGCCTGGAAGTGAAGCCCCTGCCGGATCTGGACATGCAGAACCGGTATGTGTTCACGCATTTTTCCGACCCGGCAAGCGGTGCGACGGTCTATGACAATCACGAGCTGACGTCGCGGTGGAATCTGCAGATGACCAAGGCCGCATCGGTGAATCTGATTGGGCAGTACATTTCCACGCTGCCTGATGCGTCACTGACGAGCGCGGGCAACTCGAAAACGCTGTTTGCCGATGCGCTGTTCACCTATATGCCGCATCCGGGAACAGCACTCTACTTCGGGTATATCGGGAATTTTGCCAACCTTGACCGGGGGCTTTGCACGCGGATGGGCAACGGGATGTGCAATCCGGCCGACCCGGTGCTGCCGACGACGACCGGCGAAGGGCTGATGAACGACGGCAAGATGATTTATATGAAGCTCTCCTATCTGCTGCGTTTTTGAGGCTGAAGATGGCAAGGACCGGCGGGGGCTGCGGCCCCTGCTTTTTTTGTGCTTCGACAGAGTGGCAAGTTGTGCAAATGGGTTCAAAATGGCAGCAATCCTTTTGCCGACGGGAACGTCTTTATAGGCATTGACCAAACGGGAAATGGGAAGGACGCAGCCGAAAGGCATGTATGGCGGTGAGGAACGAAGAAGCCGTGCTGGCCGTGGCACCTGCGGGCGGAGGCCCTGACGCGTGGGATTTGCCGCTGAAACTGGGCATTTTGATGGGGCTATCGGTGGTGGTGCTGTTCAGTGTGCATGACCATGTGTTCCGGCCGGTCTACCGGGTGGCTGAGGCGCACGGGCTGAGTACAATGCTTTACCGGCCGAGCGTGCTGTGGTTTTCACTGGGATTTGTCCTGGTGGTGGCCCGGACGCTGCTTTGGTTCATGTACAGGCCGCATCCGCCGGCAAGTGTAGATAGCGCGCCGCCGATGACGGTGATCATTCCCGCTTACAACGAAGGGCCGATGGTGGCAAAGAGTATCGACTCGGTAGCCGAGGCTCACTATGACCCAAATAAGCTGGAAATCATTGTGGTGGACGACGGAAGCACGGATGACACATGGGTGCACATCCAGGCGGCGGCGCAGCGGCACGAGGGGCGCGTACGGACGGTGCGGCTTGCGCGGAACAGCGGCAAGCGGGCGGCACTGGCTGAAGGCTTCAGGACCGGTAAGGGCGAGATTTTTGTGACGGTGGACTCAGACAGCGTGGTTTCGCGCGGAGCGCTACTGGCGCTGGCGGGTCCGTTTGCGAACGAGCGCGTGGGCGTGGTGGCTGGCAAGGTGCAGGTCTACAACCAGCGCGAGGGGCTGATTCCGCGCATGCTGCATGTGCGGTTCACGCTAAGCTTTGATTTTCTGCGGGCCTATCAGTCGACGTACGGAACAGTCTATTGCAGTCCGGGGGCGCTTTCGGCGTATCGCGCGAGCGCGGTGAAGGCAGTGCTGGAAGAGTGGCTGCATCAGCGGTTCCTTGGCGTGGAGGTGACCACGGGCGAGGACCGCGCGCTGACGAACGACGTGATGCGGCAGGGCTATGACAGCGTGTATCAACGAGATGCGACGGTGCACACCGTGGTACCGACGCAGTACAAGAAACTGTGCCGGATGTTTCTGCGTTGGGACCGAAGCTACATTCGCGAGGAATTGCGGTTCGCTACGATTGTGTGGCGGCGGCCGCCGGTGGCGCGGATGATTGCGCTGTTTGACCAGGTGGTGACGAACCTGCGTTTCCCGATTATGAGTGCGACCATGGTGCTGCTGGCGACGGCGGTGTTCTTTGATCCGCTGGTGCTGCCGCGCGTGCTGGTTTCGCTGGGGCTTATTTCATTCATTTACTCGCTCTACTACCTGCGCAGCGAGCGCTCGTTCAACATCCTCTACGGGGTGGTCTTCGAGTATTACGCATTTTTCGCGATGTTCTGGATTTTTCCGTGGGCACTGATGACAGTACGCAAGCGCGGATGGCTGACACGGTGAACGGGCGCGTCTGATCGCGAAAAATGCGGAAGCTTAGAAGCGGAGCGAAATGCCCTGCTCGCACATGTCCGTGAGGATACCTAGCAAGTGCGTGATGCCCAGAAGTTCGCGGACATGTGATCCAAGATTAACGAGGCGCAAGGTGCAGGCGTTGGAGCGGGCGGTGACGTAAAGCCGGACCACAGTGCCAATGCCCATGCTGTCCATGTAATCGAGGTCAGTAAGATCCAGGGTGATGCACTTGCTCTCAGGGATGAGCTTGCGGATTTCTGGATAGAACCAGTCACCTACTCCGGCTACGAGTCGGCCGTGACAGCGGACAATGGCGTTGTCACCGTTTCTTTCAACGTCGATGGTGAGCGGCGTATGGAATGTGTCGGGCGACATGCAACCTCTCGTTCGAGCAGAGCCGGAGAACGCAAGGCGGAAATCTTCAGGCTGATGTACCTGACTGAAGGCATTCCTACCGACATGTCCCGGACTGCATTAGCAGGGGAGGAACCAATGTGGTTGGATTGTCTCACAGGCTGGACAAATTGGGAACCAGCGATTGGACGAAAGCCTGTCAGCGGGCGGCTTTGCGGGTTCGCTTCTGGGCATACATGGCCATATCGGCGGCCTTCCAGGCTTCCTCAAGGCCGAGGGCAGGGTGACGCGTGAAGAAGCCCATGGAGGCCTGGACACCGGAGTTCTCAAGAGCCTGACTGAGGCGTGCAGCAAGAACCGGGGCGCCCTCGCGGCCACACTCGACGCTGAGAATGCCAAACTCATCGCCGCCGAGGCGGGCAACAACGTCTGCCGAGCGAACCAGGCGGAGAGCACCAGCGGCCCGCACGATGAGGTTGTCCCCGGCGGCATGGCCTTCCTTGTCATTCGTCTCCTTCAGGTTGTCGAGGTCAATGACGAAGACGGTTGCGGCGTGGCCGTGGCGACGGCAGCGCTCCTCCTCGCCAGCCAGCAGGCGATCCCATCCGCGACGATTGTAGAGGCCGGTGAGATCGTCGTTGAGCGATTCGGCCAGCAGCCGCTCAGAAGCACGTGCGTACTGGGTCGCACGGAGATCGGCCTGGAGAATAGCGCTGAGCAAGCGTGCGAAGAGCTCAATGATCTCCTGGTCGCGGACAAGCTCCGGCGACTGGGGCTTGGGGTCGATGGCACAAAGGGTGCCGAAGAGGCTTCCGTCGGAGTGAACGAGCGGCACGCCAATGTAGGCACCG
>JAJXXG010001242.1 GCA_021781255.1 Acidobacteriota bacterium | reverse complement strand
CGCAGAGGCCCGGTTACTCTACCATGCCGCTCCAGGACCAGGAAAAGACCATGGGGCCGGAGAACACCAAGCCTTCGGTGTTATCCGGCGTGGGCATTGACCAGCACCTGAACGAGCAGTTGCCGGTGAACCTGACCTTTACCGACGACACCGGCAGGCAGGTAAAGCTGGCGGACTATCTCGGCAAGCGGCCGGCGATTCTGGCGCTGGTGTATTACCGCTGCCCGATGCTCTGTTCCGAGGAGATGGACGGACTGGCGAGCGCGCTTCAGATGGTGCGGTTTGTGCCCGGCAAGGATTTCAACATCATCGTGGTCAGCATCGATCCCACCGAGGGAACGGACCTGGCCGCGTCGAAGAAGGCGATCTACTTAAAGCGCTACGGGCATCCTGAAACGGCTGATGGGTGGCACTTCCTCACCGGGACGCAGGCCAATATCGACACGCTGACGAATGCCGTGGGATTCCGCTACGTGAAGCTGAAGGTTCCGGGCAGCGATTTGATGCAGTTTGCCCACGCCAGTTCGATCCAGATTGTGACGCCGGAGGGCAAGCTCGCGCAGTACTACATGGGCGTGGAGTATTCGCCGAAGGACATGCTGCTTGGGCTGGATGAAGCCTCGTCGAACAAGATTGGGTCGCCGGTGGACAACATTCTGACCTACTGCTACCACTACGATCCGACGACGAATACACACACGCTAATCGTTTCGCGGATTGTACAGATTGGCGCGATGTTGACGCTGATTGTTTTGGGTGGATTTATGACCTTGATGCTGCGCCGAGACTACAGGCAGGCGCATCACGAAGAGACTGAAACGAAGGTGAACGGATAACGGAATGTCCCACATCAGTCCAGTACTTTGGCAATTTCTCGTCAAGTGGCTGACGAACTTCGCGCTGTTCCCGCCGGAGGCGTCGAAGATTGCGCCGCAGATCGACGCACTTTATTTCTTCATCCTGCTGGTAAGCCTGGTGGGATTGACGATTGTCGTTCTGCTGGTGACCACTTTCTCGGTTCTCTACCGGAAGCAACGGCATCCGGTGGCAGTGCAGATTGAAGGGTCGACGCTGCTGGAAGCGACGTGGACCATCATCCCTCTCGGCCTGTTTCTGGTGATGTTTGTGTGGGGCGCGCTGATTTATTTCCGCGTGTTCACGCCTCCGCCGAACTCGATGAACATATACGTGGTGGGCAAGCAGTGGATGTGGAAGGTTGAGCATCCGGGCGGCCAGCACGAGATCAATACGCTGCATGTTCCGACGGGACGCGCGGTGCAGCTTACGCTGATCTCGCAGGACGTATTTCACAGCTTTTCGGTTCCGGCTTTCCGCGTGAAGCGCGAGGCAATTCCGGGCCGCTACACAACGGTGTGGTTTGAGGCGACACGGCCTGGACGCTATCACCTGTTCTGCTCGCAGTATTGCGGAACGGACCACTCGCACATGAGGGGCTGGGTGGTGGTGATGAAGCCGGACGACTACCGCAAGTGGCTCGCCGAGTCGACCAGTGGCGAATCACTGGCGCAGAACGGCGAGAGGCTGTTCGCAAGTTTGAGCTGCAACGCCTGCCACAACAGCCGGCCAGACGCACGCGGCCCAAGCCTGGCGAATGTGTATGGATCGAAACTGACGCTTGCCAATGGACAGTCAATCACTGTGGACGACTCCTATCTGCGGCAAGCAATACTTGACCCTTCGGAGCACGTGACGCAGGGATATGTGCCAATCATGCCAACTTACCAGGGGCAAATCAGCGAAGAAGGCGTGATTTCCCTGGTGGAGTATATAAAGCACCTGAAGTCCGACTACCGCGTGCAGCAGACGACGACCACGACTGAGCTGCCGCCGGCAAGCGGAAGCGGGGTGACGGGCGGCAAACCGGCTGCCTCGAAGTCGCCCGTAGCTAAAGGGATGGTGAATCAATGAGCAGCGCGACAATCGTCAATCTTCCCGATCAGTCGACGGCCAGGATTCCGAAGACGAATTACCTGACCAAGGAGAATGGCCTGCTGAGCTGGTTGCTGACGCAGGACCATAAGCGGATCGGAATTCTGTACCTGATTTCGATCAGTGTGTTCTTCTTCATTGGCGGCTGCCTGGCGGCTCTTATCCGACTGGAGCTGCTGACGCCGCAATCGGATCTGCTGGCGACGGACACCTATAACAAGGTGTTCACGATGCATGGCGTCATCATGATTTTCTTCTTCCTTGTGCCGAGCGTGCCGGCGACACTGGGGAACTTCTTCTTGCCCTTGATGCTGGGGGCGAAGGATCTGGCTTTGCCGAAGATGAACCTGGCGAGCTGGTACCTGTATATGTCGGGCGGCATTCTTGCGCTCTATGCGATGATCACCGGCGGCGTGGATACGGGATGGACATTTACGACTCCGCTTTCCACGCACTTTGTGAATACGAATGTGGTGACGACCGGCCTGGCAATTTTTATCGCCGGATTCAGTTCTATCTTTACCGGGTTGAATTTCATTGTGACGATCCACAAGATGCGATGCCCGGGAATGACATGGTTCCGAATGCCTCTGTTCGTCTGGTCGAATTACGCCGCGAGTGTACTGATGGTTCTGGGCACGCCCGTGCTTGGCATCGCGCTGATCCTTGTTGTCCTGGAGCGGACGGTGGGTATTGGAGTATTTGACCCAACCAAGGGCGGAGATCCGCTTCTGTTCCAACATCTGTTCTGGTTCTACTCACATCCGGCGGTTTACATCATGATCTTGCCAGGCATGGGTGTGATCTCCGAAGTAATATCGACGTTCAGTCGAAAACGAGTGTTCGGGTATACAGCCGTCGCGTTTTCGTCCGTAGCGATCGCCGTGTTCGGCTTCTTCGTCTGGGCGCACCACATGTTCATCATGGGCATCTCGAGCTACGCAGTGCTGGTCTTTTCCCTGCTGACGATGCTGGTTGCAGTGCCTTCGGCGATCAAGATCTTCAACTGGGCGCTGACCCTTTACAAGGGGTCGATCACGTTCGAGACGCCGATGTTGTATGCCTTCGGCTTCATGGGGCTGTTTACGATCGGCGGCATGACGGGCGTGTTTCTGGGCACCTCGGGTACGGACATTCACCTGACAGAGACGTACTTCATCGTGGCGCACTTCCACTTTGTGATGGTGGGCGGCATGCTGATGGCATTCCTTTCGGGACTGCACTTCTGGTGGCCGAAGATTACCGGGCGCATGTATCCAGAGAAGATTTCGCAGATGGCCGCGGTGGTGACATTCATCGGGTTCAATCTGACATTCTTCCCGCAGTTCATTCTGGGTACGCTGGGCATGCCGCGGCGGTATGCATCGTATCCGCCGGAGTTCCAGGTGCTGAATGTGTTTTCGACGGCAGGTGCGTCGATTCTTGGAGTTGGGTATCTGATGCCAGTGCTGTATCTGACGTGGTCATTACGGTATGGCAAGATTGCAGGCGACAACCCGTGGCAAGCGACGGGACTTGAGTGGCAGACACAATCGCCGCCGCTGACTGAGAACTTTACGCAAATTCCCATCATGGATCACGAAGCCTACGACTACGATTGGCTGGAACGCCAGAAAGAAAAAGAGGTAGCCAGTGTCGGATAGTTCCGCGATTGCGCACGGAGGAGTGCAGGCGGCAGAGCACGGGCATTCGCCGCATCTGCATCATCAATTCGAGTCAGTGAAGCAGCAGGCCGACGCCGGCAATCTGGCGATGTGGCTGTTCATTTTGACTGAGGTGATGTTCTTCGGCGGCCTGTTCACCGTGTATATGGTGTACCGGAACTGGTACTACCGTGCATTTGTTGCGGCATCACACCAGCTTGACTGGAAACTGGGCGCCATCAACTCAGTTCTGTTGATCACGTCGAGCTTTACGATGGCGCTGGCCGTGCGGAGTGCTCAACTGCGCAGGAAGAGCGCGCTGATCATGTTCCTGATCGTGACGTTCGTGCTGGGGTTTGTCTTCCTTGGTATTAAAGGAACCGAGTACAAGGAAAAATGGGAGAAGCACCACATCCCCGGCTCACACTACAGCCTGCAATCGTTCCTGCATCCGTCGACCGATCCGGTGGCCAAGGCTGCGGGCGACAAGCCGCTGCCGTTGGATATTGCGCGCAAGACGGAAGTGTACTTCTCGCTCTACTTTGCGATGACGGGCCTGCACGCGCTGCACATGCTTATCGGGATGGGGATCATCCTTTTCATGATCTTCAGGGCGCGATCCGATGCGTATACCACTGGGAATGCAGCCTATGTGGAGTACTTCGGGCTCTACTGGCACTTTGTGGACATCATCTGGATATTCCTGTTCCCTTTGCTTTACTTAATCAACCGGCACTGAAGAGGACACGGGTATGAGCGAACACGAATCATTTACACCGCATGTGGTGAGCACGCGAGTCTACCTGTTTGTGTGGGTGGCGCTGGTGGCAGGCGTGGGACTGCAGGTGCTGGTGTCGTTCCACAATCTGGGGATTTTCAACGCGATTCTGGCGGTTGCGATTGCGGTGACGCAGGCGCTGATTGTGGCGCTGTTTTCAATGCATTTGAAGTACAGCCCAAAGCTGAGCATGCTTTGCCTGGCATCGGCAGTGTTTTTACTGATGACGCTTTTCGGCATGGTGTTGCTGGACTACTACAGCCGCGCATGGGGTATGTTCTAGGCGCTGAGGCTTTTTGACAGGACAAAAGAGGGCTGCCGATAAGGCGGCCCTTTTTGCTGGCAGCAAGTGCGCATGGGATAGGCTGACGGGAGCGGAGGGCGCTTTGAGTAAGAATGACATGCCGGAAGGACTGGCGAAGCTGACGAACGATGCGCGCGTGACTGTGCGGCGCGGGGGCGCGCCTCGCGAGGGAGCGCGATGTGTCGTCTACTGGATGCAGCGTGCGATGCGGGCGGTGGACAATCCGGCGCTGGATGTAGCCGTGCAGGCTGGCAATCTGCTGGGGTTGCCAGTGGTGATCTTCTTCTCCGTGATTCCGAATTATCCGAATGCGAATTTGCGGCACTACCACTTTCTGGCGCAGGGCCTGTGCGATGTAAAAGCGGACGCGGCGGAGCGCGGAGCAGGCTTTGTGGTGAGGCGACATCCGGAAAATCAGTTGGATGTTTTTCTGGAAGAGGTGGAGGCAGCGCTGGTGGTGGGCGACGAGAACCCCTGCCGCGAACCGGAGCGATGGCGGCAGGTGCTGGCGAAGCGGTTGCACGTGCCCTTCTGGACGGTAGATGCGGATGTGGTGGTACCCTCAAAGATCTTCGGGCGAAGCTATTTCCTGTTGCACCACTTCAGGCCGCACTTGAAGGCGCAGCTGCCGAAATTCTTAGAGACAACAGAGGATGTGCGGCCTCACCACGCGTGGAAACCGTGGAAGGCACTCGCGTGCTTCTCCCTCGGGGAGGACATTACGGCGGGCTTCAAGGATCTGGACCGGACGGTGGGGCCGGTGGACACTTTTATGGGCGGGACGCATGCAGCGCGGAAGCGGCTGCGTGAGTTTATGGATGAGGGACTGGCGAATTACGAGAAGGCACGGAACCATCCAGAGGTGAAGGGAACGAGCCGGCTGTCGCCGTACCTGCACTTTGGCAATATAGGTCCGCGGATGATTGCGCATGTGGCTGCGGAGGCAGTGCAGCGGGGAAAGGCGACCGAGGCGGCGAAGGAAAAGTTTCTGGATGAGCTGATTGGCTGGCGGGAACTGGCAGCGCTATTTGTTCGGCACAATCCGAACTATGACAACTGGGAGTGCGCTGAGCCCTGGGCACGGAAGACGCTGCTGGAACACGCGGGCGATTCACGGACATTTCGCTATGACCTGAAGACGCTGGAGAGGGGTGAAACGCATGATGACCTGTGGAACGCTGCGCAGCGCGAAATGGTTCAGACTGGCTGGATGCACAACTACATGCGGATGTACTGGGCGAAGAAGATTCTGGAGTGGTCGCCGGACCCGGAGCGGGCCTTCCAGTGGGCCGTGGAGATGAATGATCGCTATGAGCTGGATGGGCGTGACCCGAACGGCTATGCCGGGATTGCCTGGGCAATTGTGGGCAAACACGATCGGCCGTGGTTCGACCGACCTGTGATTGGAACAATCCGGCCAATGAGTGGTGCCTCGCTCGAGAAAAAGATCGATTCTGCAACCTACAAGCGGCAGAATGGTTACTAAATGATTACTAAGATACTCTGAAATAGACGTGTAGGAGTTTTTTGCTGTCCTATAATGGGACGGGTCTCCAATCCAGGAAGCTGCAAGGCGCAAAAGGCCGAATCTATTGGATTTTGGCTTAAATTCCCCGAGAAGATGGGTGCGGGGAGGCGGGACGAACCGCCTGTGTGCATGTGCAGAGTCGGATGATGCTGGAATTGCTGAATCAGGCCGCTAACGGGGTTGGCGAGGGCCAAGTAGTTGAGCCCAAGAGGGTTCGCGATTCCCGAGGGAGACTGAACCTCAGGCTGTGTGGCTTGCTGGCCATCGCAGCGGCGATGGCGGTTACTGCGGCTCAGGCGCAGCGGCGTGTTTCCTCCTACGAAAGGCAAGCTCAAAATATTCCACAGCGCGTAGCAGCTAGTCGCTTCCTGGCCGAGCGAGGCTGGGGCCGGTATCCGGCAAGGACGGTTCTGGCGAGCGGGTCGCAGGTGTCTATGTCAGCGATGACGATGCGGCCGCGGGCGCAGAGCGGCTCAACTCCGACGTGGCAGCAACTTGGGCCGACAGCCGTGCTGACGCCAGACTATGGGCTGGTGAGCGGGCGGGTGTCATCGATTGCAATGGACCCGGCAGACGCGACAGGGAACCACATGTATGTGGGCACAACAGGCGGCGGTGTGTGGGTTTCACAGAATGCTGGAACCACCGATGCATCGACTGTTGTGTTTACGCCGCTGACGGACAGTCTTTCTGCGCTCATTGGAGCTGCGGATGCCTCGATCAGCATTGGCGCGGTGACGGTGCAACCGGGCGGGACTGGAGTGGTGCTGGCGGGAACGGGCGACCCAAATGACGCGCTGGACTCCTATTACGGTGCGGGGATTCTGCGGTCAACGGACGGCGGCACGACGTGGAGTCTGATCCAGGCGACCGATGATGTGGAGACGGGACTGGGGATTGCGGACTACACCTTTGTGGGCGAGGGGTTCGCGGGTTTTGCGTGGAGCACGACGAATCCGAAGCTTGTGGTGGCGGCGGTTTCGCAGGCGTATGAGGGGACAATGGTGGCGGCCGAGCGGCCGAACCTCAGCTATGAGGGTCTCTACTACTCGACGGATGCGGGCGCGACGTGGCATCTGGCGACGATTACCGACCCTGGTGGCGATGTGCAGGGACCGCTGGATGCGTATGCGAGTCCACACGGGAACGCGGCGACGGCGGTGGTGTGGAATCCGGTGCGCAATGTTTTTGTGGCAGCGGTGCGCTATCACGGCTACTACCAGTCGACCGACGGAGTGAGCTGGACCCGGATGACTGCGCAGCCGGGTATGGGTCTGACGACGTCGGCTTGTCCGACGAATGTGGGTTCGACAGGGTCCGTGGCATGCCCAATCTTTCGCGGGACCCTGGCAGTGGATCCTGAGAAGGGCGACGCCTTTGCAGGGACAGTGGACGGCGAGAACCAGGACCAGGAGTTGTGGCAGGACGCGT
>JAJXXG010000828.1 GCA_021781255.1 Acidobacteriota bacterium | reverse complement strand
TGTTCCAGACGATCAAACATGGAGGTTTCCTTGGAGGGGTTGTCCTGAGACGATCTCGCGTTCAGGTTGCACTTGGCAAACAGGTCAATTCGATTGCGATCAGCATGGGGGCGTGGCAGAGCAGTATGGCGGCGGGAGCCGCTAGAGGAGTGCCGTGATGGAGGCGCGTTGCTGCATCTGAAGATAGTTTAGCTCAGAAACGGGTGGGTCGTTGCCGACGCTCGGCGTAGATTTCCTCGCGGTTCCACTGCCATCCGTTCGAGTCTCCCGCGCCGGACAATGCGCAAAGCCGCGCGATCTTCGCTTCGGTCTCGTCCTTGCGGATGAGGTGAGCCAGGCGACTTTGAAGCAAGTCACGCAGGGCTGTACTGATCTGGCGGAAGCAGTGCATAAATACAGGATACGCGAGATCGAAAATAGCGGCGATCCCGCGCAGACCGCAAATGACGCCGCGTGGCCCGTTACGGCATGACGGGGAGTTGGACGCGTGAGTGGTGGTCGGGGTCGGAGACGATGGTGATGGTCGCGGGCTGGTAGGCCGAGGGTGGCGCGGTCATGATGTTGGGCACGAAGGTCTGGGGATTGCGGTCGTAGAGCGGGAACCAGGTGCTCTGGACCTCGACCAGGAGCGTGTGGCCTTTCAGGAAGACGTGATCGACGTCGTGCAGGCTCCAGCGGAACTCAGTGGTCTTGCCCGGCGTAATCGCTTCGGGATGGTCAAAGCCCTTGCGATAGCGTCCGCGGAAGATTTCCATGTTGGTCATAAGCTGATAGCCGCACATCGCCGGGTCGAGATCGTTGTCGGGGTACTGGTCGATGAGTTTGACAACGAAGTCGCCGTCCGAACCAGTTGTGCTCGCAAACAGATCCGCAAAGACTTCGCCGGTCATCGTCAGGTCATGATCCAGCGGCATGCGCCACACAGCCACATCGCTTCGTCCTGTCACAAATCGCTGATCCTCCACCATCCACGTGTACCACTCGGAGCCTTTGCCATAGGTGGGTTGAATGGGGCGGTGGCGATAGGGGACGGGATGGGCGGGGTCGGAGACGTAGGAGACGCCGCCCCGCGTGCAGCCATCACCTTCATGCAATGCATGATCGGCGCCGAGACAAAAATCCGTCATACGCGAAGCAGGTGGCGGAAAATTCGGGTAATACTTCCACGTATTCGATCCCGTCTGGAAGCTCGCCGTATCCTCCAGCGTAAATCCCGTCTGGTCTTTCAGATAGTGCGCAAAAAAACGCGCTTCGATCTGCTCGCGATACTGCTCCCCGATGGCAGCGCCATATTGCAGCGCGCCAATATGCCGCGTCGTCCCCGACCATGAGCCATGCCGCCACGGACCCAGCACCAGAAAGTTTTCATGATGCGTGTCATGCGGCTCCAGCCGCTTGTATTCCTCCTGCGGCCCCCACATATCTTCCTGGTCATAGTAGCCGCCTACCGTCAGCGTCGGAACCTCGACGGAGTTCAGGTGATACTCCACGCCGCGCGCTCGCCACACTTCGTCATACGCCGGATGATTGAGAAAATCCTGCCAGGTTGGCAGCTTCTGCCTGACGCCGGACTGAGCCACGTCCTGCGCAAAACTTCCACGCTCCAGGAAAAATTTGTAGCCGTCTATCGGCTGGCCGGAAACGTCCTTGCCGTAGTCGTCCAGAACGACGTTTTCCTTGCTGCTCTCCAGCATGATGCCGTAGTCGTAGCCATACGTCTGACGAAACGCGCCGTTGTGAAAAAAGTCGTCACCGCGCCACACATCGATCATCGGAGCCTGCGGCGAGATTGCCTTCACTGCGGGGTTCGGATCAATTCCCGCCATCGTCGTCAGGAACCCCGGATAGCTGATGCCCATCACGCCCACGCGACCGTTGTTGCCTCGCAGATTCTTCACCAGCCATGCCACCGTGTCATAGGCATCGGTGCTTTCATCGGTGGCCTTCGGGTTGCCATGGTCCGCCAGCGGACGCATCATTCGGAACGTTCCCTCCGAGCCGTACCGCCCGCGAATATCTTCCTCTACGCGAATGTAGCCGTCGCGGGCAAGCTGTGGCTGGCTTGCGACGAACGCAGCCGGAGTCAATCCGCTCACCCCATACGGCGTCCGCGTCAGCAGGATTGGCAGCGGCTCGTGCATGTCGGTTGGCATCAGGATCACGGCGTGCAAACGCACCCCGTCGCGCATCGGGATCATGGCTTCGCTGCGCTCGTAGTGGTGAAAGAGGTGGTGCTCAGCGTCACCGACGCGCATCAGCGTCACCGAGCCTCCATCGGGCGCAATGCGCGTCACCGACCAGCCTGCCGGCAGCTTTTCAAAGCGGAAGCGAACCTTATTCTCCGTCTGAAATTCATCGTCCCCCATCGCCTTCAGCGAGGTGGGCATCTGGCGCTCGCTTTCCATCCACAGCGTGCCCTGCTGCGGATAAAAACTCAGCGGCGTGTCAGGTTCGGCCGTCTGCGCATACGCACCTGCAACCGCGTCCGCACCCGCGCTCAGATCCTGCTTCTTCGTTGCCCATGCCGGTCGAGCGGCCAGCGCAACCAGCGCCAGGGAAATCCCAAAAGCCAGGCGAGCAACCAGCCGTCGGATATGCGTTGAAGTCAGGCTCATCGGCATTTGTCCTCACGAATCATCAATCCCAGTGCAATGCAGGCAGAGTATCACGAGCCGAAACCGGATACCCCAACCCCCTTTGCAGCCTGATCCGACTTGTCCTTTTTCAGAGATCCCATTGAATACAAATCGTCGCGCTTAGTGGTATGCTTGCGCTGGTGAACCCCATCCTTTCGATTTCCATTCCCCACTCAGGAGACTGATTATGAATCCGCATCTGAAGCTGCAATCGAAGTTCACGGTCTTTGCTGCTGCTTTGCTCGCGCTGCTCCTTCCCGTCGCCGGCTGCAAATCCGGCTCGAAGTCCACCACCGCATCCGGGGCGGCAGCCCCCGCGGGTGCTTCTGCTGCGCAGGGCAACACCGCCAATACTCCACCCGCAGCAGGTGCTCCCGGGTCTGCCGCGCCGTCTGCTCCCAATCAGCCACCACCGCCTGCCGTTGTCACTCTTCCGGCCGGCAGCCGACTTCGTGTTCGCCTCGACAGCGACCTCGGCTCCAAGATCAGCCAGTCCGGTGACAGCTTCAGCGCCACCGTGGCCGATGACGTGATGAGCAGCGATGGCCAGGTCATCATTCCGCGTGGATCACGCGCCGAGGGCACCGTCATCGAAGCCAAGCCTCTGGGTCGCTTCAAGGGACAGGCGGTGCTGGCTGTGCAGTTGGATCGTGTCCGCACGCAGTGGGGCAGCTACCCTGTTCGCACCAGCACCATTGACAAGGTCGAGAAGGGCAAAGGCAAGCGAAGCGCGCTCATGATCGGCGGTGGAGCCGGTCTGGGTGCCCTGATTGGCGGCCTGACCGGAGGAGGCAAAGGCGCTCTGATCGGTGGACTCGTAGGCGGCGGCGCAGGCACCGCCGGCAGCGCATTCACAGGAAACAGGCAGATTGTGCTTCCCGCAGAAACCCTGCTGACTTTCCATCTTGATCGCTCGGTTCAGATCACCGAGTAGTCCGGTCCAAATCTCTTACACACGAAAAATCTCCGGGCGGGATGCCAGTTTTTGAGCATCCCGCCTTCCATTTCCGCCCGTTCACGCCGCCCTGCCCGTACACTTGAGGAGTAGCGGCACTTTTTTGAGGAGTATCCTGTGATCCCGGCCTGTATCCGTTGTGGCGAATCCCTTCGCGAGAACGATCGATTCTGCGCCATCTGCGGAATGCCGCAACTCGTCTGTCCTTCGGGTGAGTGGACCGATGCATCCTCCGCCGATTCGTCCCTTGCTTCCGTCGCCGGTCCAGCCCTCGACCCGCGTGGACTGTCTGAGACGGGCATCTCCTGGCGCATCGCGCTCAATGCGGCCATTCTCCTCGGCATTCCCGCCGGCGTCCTTTGCTCCGGTCTTTCCACCATCGGCCAGTCGCTTTCCATCCTCTGGATGCTGGCCGCCGCGGCCTGGGCCGTCGTCCTCTATGGCCGCCGCGCTCGTCCCGGCTGGATCACCATGGGCATGGGCGCGCGCATCGGCTTTGTCACCGGACTGGTCGCCGCCTGGCTCACCCTTTTTGTCAACGGCGCCGCTCTCTGGCTTCAGCGTTTCCCGCTTCATCAGGGTGCGCAGATGGATGCCGAATGGTCGTCGCTCGTCGTCCGATTGATGGATCAGGTTACCCAGATGAACCATCAGATGGCCGCACAGCCCGGCTTCTCGAGTCAGGATGCCGCACAGATGGTCCATTTCTGGTCCACCCTCCTTCAGTCCCCTCAAGGCCGCGCCGGATTCACGCTCTTCGCATACCTCTTTGCTGCGTTTCTGCTGCTGTTGTTTGCCGTCCTCGGTGGTGTACTGGGCACGCGCCTGCTGCCCGCTGAGCGCCGACGCCCGCGCGTCTGATCTTCACACCGTTTCCATCCTCATCGCACCCGGCTACAATGACAGCAACGCATTTTTCGCCGTTCTTCCATCCCGTTGAGACGCACCGGAGTTCCTCATGACTGAAGCCGCCCATACCCCGAAACTACGTGAAAAAAGTCGCCTGATGTCGGCCTCAGAGATTGAGCGGACCCTCGTGCGACTCGCGCATGAGATCGTCGAAAAGACCAACGCTACTCAGGACCTCATGCTTGTCGGCATCAAGCGGCGCGGAGTCCCGCTGGCCACGCGGCTTGCCGCGCTCATCAGCACCATCGAGAAGCGCCCCATCGACACCGGCGTCCTCGACATCCAGTTCTATCGCGATGACCTCAGCACCCACGACGATCGCCCCATCGTGCGCTCTGTCGATCCGGCCATGGACGTCAACGGGCGCGATGTCATCCTCTGCGACGATGTCCTCTACACCGGACGCACCGTCCGCGCGGCCCTCGATGCGCTCTTCGATCACGGACGCCCTCGCCGCGTCCAGCTCGCCGTGCTCATTGACCGCGGCCATCGCGAACTGCCCATTGAGGCCACCTACATCGGACGAAGTGTGCCCACCAGCAGCCGCGAGATCATCGAGGTCAAGTTTCGCGAAGTCGATGACGATGAGCAGGTGCTCCTCGTGGAACGTGTAGAAGGGTAGGCTGAATCGGAGCTGGCTGACTTGCAATTCGCTGAATTTCATCCAGTTCCATCCCGTTCCTGTTTCAGATCATCCGCAGGCATCCTTCGTCCGCCTTTCATCCCCGGCTCAGTCCCACTTTTTGCCATCCCCACAGCGCAACTGTGCCCTGTCTGAGTAAACTAACTCGGGAACCCTATGACCGTTGATCGCCAATCCGTCCGCGCGTCGCGCACCGTGCCCAATTCACTTCCTGCCTCCATCCCATTTGCCGCAATGCCCCAGCATCCCGGCTCTCTGCTTTCGGTCGCCGACCTCACGCTCGATCAGATCACCCACATCCTCGCTCGCGCCAGCGCATTGGAGTCCGAAGACCCGCTCGCTCGCGCCCACCGACTCGCCAAGCGCAGGATCGCTTTGCTTTTCTACGAGTCCTCCACCCGCACCCGTACCAGTTTTGAACTCGCCGCCAAGTCCCTCGGCGCAGACACCACGCTTGTCTCCAGCCTCTCGTCCAGTATCGAAAAAGGGGAATCGCTCAAGGACACCGGCCTCACGCTGCGCGCTCTCGGCGCTCAGGCCATCATTCTGCGCCACCCCAGTTCCGGCGCGCCCTGGCTGCTCTCGCAGGTCACCGGGCTGCCCATCCTCAATGCCGGCGACGGTCTCCACGAACACCCCTCACAGGCGCTGCTTGACCTGCGCACCATCCTTGCCTGTCTTCGCCCGGGTGTTGCTTCCATCACCGCAGACACCCTGACCGGCGTCACCGTCACCATCACCGGAGACATCCTTCACAGCCGTGTGGCTCGCAGCAACATGCTCCTGCTGCCGCGTCTCGGCGCGCGCGTTCAGCTTTGTGGGCCGCCTGCTCTGCTGCCTGCCATCGCTGCTGAAATCGGTCCAGGCATCATCATCGAACGAGATTTTGACCGCGCTCTCGCCAGCTCTCAGATCGTCATGATGCTGCGCATTCAGGCCGAGCGTCTCGCCGGTCTTCAGCTTGATCTCGACGAATATCGCCGCGACTTCCAACTCAGCGCCCAGCGGCTGGCCGCTTACGCGCCCACTGCTCCGGTTCTGCATCCAGGGCCGGTCATACGCGGCCTGGAACTCACCGCCGAGGTTGCTGACGGCGCCCAATCCCGCATCCTCGACCAGGTGCGCAACGGCGTGGCGATTCGCATGGCGCTCGTCGAACGAGCGCTTGATTCCTCCGGAGTTACCCAATGAATCTTCCTGCCCCACTCACGCTCCTTCGCGGCGGACGACTCATCGATCCCGCCTCCGGCATCGACGAAAAAAAAGATCTGCTGCTGCGCGACGGCCATGTCGCTGAAGTCGCCGCTCCCGGACGCGTTCGCCTCTCACCCGAGGATGCCGCGCGCGCTCTCACGCTCGATGCCACCGGACTCGTCGTAGCTCCGGGTCTCATCGATATTCACGTTCACCTCCGCGAGCCGGGCCAGACCCACAAAGAAACCATCGCCACCGGCACCGCCGCCGCTGCCGCCGGTGGTTTCACCGCCGTCGCCGCCATGCCCAACACCACCCCCACCAACGACTCGCCAGAGATTACCCGCTGGATGCAGTCCCCGGAGCGCAACGCCAGCGTCCGCGTCTTTCCCATCGGCGCCGCAACACGTGCGCTCAAAGGCGAACAGCTCAACGACTTCGCCGCCCTCAAAGCCGCCGGAGCCGTCGCCGTCACCGATGACGGACACCCCATCCTGCGCGACAACATCATGCGCGAGGTGCTCATCGCCGCCACCCGTCACGGACTGCCCGTTATCCAGCACGCCGAAGACACGCGCCTCACCGAAGGAGCGAGCATGAACGCTGGTCCGGTCGCCTATCGCCTGGGACTGCGCGGCATGTCGCCCGAGGCCGAGTATGGGCTGGTCGAGCGCGACATTCGTCTGGTGGCCGAGCTGGAGCGCGAAAGCAAAGGCGCGCGACCACATCTGCATGTCGCCCACACCTCCACCGCGCAGGCTGTCGCAGCCGTGCATCAGGCGCGACGAAACGGTCTGCGCGTCACCTGCGAGGTGGCGCCGCATCATTTTCTGCTCACCGAGCAGCACGTCGGCTGCTACAACACACATGCCAAGATGAATCCGCCACTGCGCTCCGAGGCCGATCGCGATGCCATGATTCAGGGCATTCTCGATGGCATGGTCGATGCGATCGCCACCGACCATGCTCCCCACGCCGCGCACGAAAAAGAAGTCGAATTTGAGCGCGCCCCCAACGGCATCACCGGCCTCGAAACCGCGCTTGGCTTGTGCCTGCAATGGCTTCACGGCGAGTGGCGATTGCCCCTCAGCCGCGTTCTCAGCCTGCTCAGCACTCAGCCCGCCGCGCTGCTCGGGTTCAAAGGCCGCGGCACCCTCGCCGTCGGCAGCTTCGCCGACGTGGTCATCTTCGATCCTGACGCGAAGTGGATCTGGCGCGCCGCCGATTCCCGCTCCCGCTCCCGCAACTCACCCTTCGACGGCTGGACCATGCGAGGGCGTGTTCGTTACACCCTCAGCGAAGGCCGCATCGT
>JAJXXG010000943.1 GCA_021781255.1 Acidobacteriota bacterium | reverse complement strand
CACTCCGCCCATGATTCAGCGCTACGTCGCCAAGATCTCCGGTCCGCTCCTCGATCGCATCGATATCCATATCGAAGTGCCGGCCGTTCAATATAAGGAGCTGCGCGGGGGCGCCGCCGCCGAGGGCTCAGCCGAAATCCGCTCCCGCGTCCTTACCGCGCGCGAGCGGCAGCGGGAGCGCTTCCGCAAATCCGGCGAAAAGATCTACTCCAACGCGCAGATGACCACCCGCCAGATCCGCGCCTACTGCGAGCTGAGCCCGGACGCCGAACGCCTGCTCGAGCGCGCCATGCAGCAGCAGGGGCTCACCGCCCGCGCCCATGACCGCATCCTCAAGGTGGCGCGCACCATCGCCGATCTGGAAGGCGCCGAAAACCTGGCCGTCGCTCACCTGGCCGAGGCCATCCAGTACCGGACCCTCGACCGCAGCTACTGGGCCTGACACCGGGTCCAGCAGCGTTCCAATCCCCCGGCCGGGCAGGAATTGAGGCGTCTGGAAACGTTTTCCACAGGTCCATAGCCCCAGGTTACCAACGTTTGCCCATGAGTACCCCTCTCGTTTCCGCCCCCAACATCCTTTCATCTATCAGAAACATAAGAGCTTGATCCGTTTCCTCAAGGGAATCCCCGGCCATGCCTCCCAGCCTGCAAACCGCAAAATAAATGTTGACCCTGCTCCGGACTGGGTTTAATTTAGGGAGTGCCATCCTAACGGGTAGATTGCATACCGCGATCTCGTGATTTTCTGTCTTCTCCCGCATCAGTCTGAGCAAAGGCTCACTCCTCGATGCACCGGCGTGTGAACTTTGCGCCTTCCGGATTGGGAAAACAGAGCCCGAGTTGTACGAAAGCGGCAAAAATATACCCTTTACAGGCACGAACCCTGTTCCTTTACGCAGCGAGCCACGTCAAAGTTTTTTAGAACTCTGCGCTCAGTTCCTGCGTCTAAGGTGGGAGAGGGTTGTGGGGGCAGCCCTGGAAGGAAGATGGATTAGCTGCCAGTTGCACCAACGGCGCCACGCAGCTCCGGATGGGCAACGGATTTGGGAAGGAGAAACCTGTAATGCGTTCTGATTTAGTTTTTGGGGCACTCTCTCACGTGTCCAATCGTTACCAGCTCTGCCAGCTGGCCAGCAAGGCAACCCGTAAGCTTCATAAGCCCAACACCCGGCTGCAGGATACGACCAATGAGGTCCTGGGGCGTTTCCGCACCACCAACCCCGGCTCCGCAGCGCCGGTCAACCTGCCTGCGAATCAACCCGTCGAAGCACGCCGCGCAGCCTGACACTTTCTATCGCAGTTTTTAGCTTAGTCAAGCATCGGTTACAGGGCGGCTACCTGAATCAGGCAGCCGCATCCCCCATCGTTTCGATAATCTGCCCTCACGCGGGAGGCGTCGTATGCTCGCCCGCTATGTCTGCAACCTCCAAGCCCCGCCTGATTGTTTCCGGAGCACTTCCCCCTCTTGGACTCTCCTGACTCCCATCCCGCCCAATCGCAGGTGATCATGACCATCGCTGAACTCAAAGAGAAAAACATTACGGAACTGAGCCGCATTGCCCGCACCCTTGAAATTCCGGGCACCAGCGGTCTTCGCAAGCAGGATCTTATCTTCAAGATTCTTCAGGCCCAGAGCGAAAAGGAGGGCCACATCTTCGCCGACGGCGTGCTGGAGATCCTCCCCGACGGCTACGGCTTTCTGCGCTCGCCCGACTACAACTATCTGCCCGGCCCCGACGACATCTACGTCTCGCCGTCGCAGATTCGCAAGTTTGACCTGAAGACCGGCGACTCCATCAGCGGCAACGTCCGGCCGCCCCATGAAGGCGAGAAGTACTTCGCCCTGGTCAAGATCGAGGCCATCAACTTCGAGTCCCCGGAAGAGACCCGCAACAAGATTCTCTTCGACAACCTCACGCCCCTCTATCCGCAGGAACGCATCAAGATGGAGACCGTGCGCGAGGCCACCAGCGGCCGGGTCATGGACCTGTTGACGCCCGTGGGCAAGGGCCAGCGCGGCCTCATCGTCGCTCCGCCGCGCACCGGCAAGACGATGCTGTTGCAGTCCATCGCCAACTCCATCACCTCCAACCATCCTGAGGTCGTGCTGATCGTCCTGCTCATCGACGAGCGGCCGGAAGAAGTCACCGACATGCAGCGCTCGGTCAAGGGCGAGGTCATCAGCTCCACCTTTGACGAGCCGGCGGCCCGCCACGTGCAGGTAGCCGAGATGGTCATCGAGAAGGCCAAACGCCTCGTGGAACACAAGCGCGATGTAGTCATCCTGCTCGACTCCATCACCCGCCTTGCCCGCGCCTACAACACCATCGTGCCCCCTTCGGGCAAGGTGCTCTCCGGCGGCGTGGACTCCAATGCCCTGCAGCGGCCCAAGCGCTTCTTCGGCGCAGCCCGCAACATCGAAGAGGGCGGTTCGCTCACCATCATCGCCACCGCGCTCGTCGATACCGGCTCGCGCATGGACGAGGTCATCTTCGAAGAGTTCAAGGGCACCGGCAACATGGAAATCATCCTGGACCGCAAGCTGGTGGACAAGCGCGTCTTCCCGGCCATCGACATCCAGCGCTCCGGCACCCGCAAGGAAGAGCTACTCATTCCCAAGGAAGATCTGCAGCGCGTCTGGGTGCTGCGCAAGGTGCTCAATCCGCTCTCCCCGGTTGAAGCAATGGAGTTGCTCATCAGCCGACTGGAGAAGGTGCGCAACAACGCTGAATTCCTGCAGAACATGAACCAGCTTTAAAAAACAGGTGAGCGGCGACCCTTTGCGGATTCGCCGCTCGCTGGTAAGATAAGAGAAGTCGTGGGGCTGTAGCTCAGCTGGGAGAGCGCCTCGTTCGCAACGAGGAGGCCAGCGGTTCGATCCCGCTCAGCTCCACCAACCTCCCTTCCATCACATCGCCGATTCCGGCCCTTCTCTAGCCGAACAAATCCTTCATCTTGTCCAGCAGCCCGGGAGACGTCGGCTTATTGTCCACCGTCATGGTCTCCGCCAGCTTGGTCACCAGTTCCCGCTGCGCCTTGCTCAGCTTGCGCGGAATCTGCACTACGACTCGGACAATCAGATCGCCGCGGCCTTTTTCGTTCAGATACGGAACGCCTCGTCCGCGCACATTCAGTTCCTTGCCGCTCTGCGTGCCCTCTGGAATCTTCACCGTCACGGGCCCGTCGACGCCATCCAGCGCAATCTCCGCGCCCAGTACGGCCTGCGGAAAGCTGATGGGAATCACGCAGCGCAGGTCATGTCCGTCGCGCTCAAAAAAGTCATGCGAACGGATGGACAACACCACGTAGAGATCGCCGCTGGGGCCTCCCGAGCGGCCGGCATCGCCCTCGCCGCCATAGCGAATGCGCGTGCCGTCTTCCACGCCGGGCGGCACCTTCACGTTCAGCTTGCGTTCGCGGCTCACGCGCGTCTCGCCCCGGCAACTCTGGCAGGGGTCGCCGATAATGGAGCCCGTGCCGCTGCATGCCGCGCACGTCCGCGCCACGCTGAAGAATCCCTGCTGATAGCGCAACTGGCCCCGGCCATGGCACTGCGGGCAGGTGCTCGGCCCGCGGCCTGAGGCGCTGCCGCTTCCGTGGCAGGTCTCGCACGACTCCAGCCGCCGGATCTTCACCTCGGTCTCCGTGCCAAAGATCGCGTCTTCAAAGTTGATCGTCAGGTCAAAGCGCAGGTCGTCGCCGCGTCGCTGACGAGTCGCGCGCTGCTGCCCTCCGCCCATGTTGAACATCTCGCCGAACAGGTCGCCGAAGATGTCGCCCAGGTCCACGCCGCCTGCGAACGGACCGCCGGCGAAGCCGCCCGGTCCACCGCCGCTCACGCCGGCGTGCCCATAACGGTCATACGCGGCGCGCTTATCCGCGTCGGTCAGCACCTGGTACGCTTCGCTGGCTTCCTTGAACTTCTCTTCCGCGGCGTGATCGCCCGGATTGCGGTCAGGATGATACTTCATCGCCAGCTTGCGATACGCGCTCTTCAACTCCTGGTCACTGGCCTCGCGCGAAACGCCCAGAACCTCGTAGTAATCTGCTTTGCTCACTCGTGTATTCAAACCTGCTTAAAACCTTGTTGTGGTGTAAAGCGTACCGGCCTCAGACTGTGCCGCCACCAACCTCCGACTGCGGCAGCACAAGAATCGGAACCCGTAAACTACTCGCTCGTCTGCTTGGGATTGGTGGCAACACGCACCAGCGCCGGCCGCAGCAGCTTCTCCCGCAGCCGGTAGCCGCGGCGAATCTCCTCGGCCACATGCTGGTCCGGCAGGTCCTCGCGCTCCACTGAGCCCAGCGCCTCGTGATGCCTGGGATCAAACTCCTCGCCAACCGCCGGTATCGGGTGCACCTGCATTTGACGCAGAACCTCTTCCATTTGCTTCACAATCAGTTCCACGCCCGTGCGCAGCTGCTCTGCTGAGCCGGTCGCCTTCAGCGCCAGCTCAAAGTTGTCCAGCACCGGCAGAAACTGCTCCACCACGCTGCCCGTGGCATAGTCGCGAAACTCCTGCCGCTCCCGTTCCGCGCGCTTGCGGGCATTCTCAAACTCAGCCTGCAGCCGGGCCACCCGGTCCACAAGCTGGTCCCGTTCCGCCTTCAGCAGTTCCAGCTCTGCCTTCAGCTTGTCATGCTCGGCACGGCTCACGGTTCCGGCCTCGCCCTCCGCTGCAGCGGCCTCCGTCTCCGGCTGGGTTTCCGAGGCAGTTGCATTCTCCTGGGCTGCGGCTTCCGTCGCTTCCGGTGCCGTTATCTCTGTTTCCTGTTCAGGCATACTTCTACGCATTCTCCGAAATATCTTGGCCATTCTCTTCCATGATAAATTCCCGAGCGCTCCTGGGTCGGGCAAGTTTGCTCCAAAGGCGACAAGCCGCCAGTCGCGGCCATCCTGCACCGCCCCCGGTCACAGCCCCCGGTCGCAGGGTCAGGCAGCTCAAACATCGGGAGTTATTCCGTCGGGACGTCCAGGATGCGCTGCGACAATCCAGCCACATAGCGCACAGCCTGAATCATCTCCTGGTACTGCATGCGCGTAGGCGCAATCACCGCCACGGTGCCCAGATTGGCTCCGCCCAGCCGGGCCGGGGCGCCAATCAGCACCAGGTCCTGCATGGCCGGCGATGCCTCATCCAGCCCCACCACCACGCGCACCTCCTGCTGACGCCCGTCCACATACGCCGTCAGCAGCTCCACCAGCCGCTGCTTGGCCTCCAGGGCCAGCAGCATCTGGCGCATCCGCTCTCGATCCACTTCGGAGGCAATCAGGTTCGCCATGCCGTCTACAAAAATGGTGGGAGAAGCCTCAACGCCCACCAGCGCACCCTTGCTGCACAGCTCTTCCACTGAGGCCAGCATCTGGTGATAGGCGGCTCGCTCGGCTTCCATCCTCCGCGCCACCTCGGCGCGAATCCTGTCGATCAGCCATCCGCGAAAGTTCTCATTCAGATAGCGCGCGGCCGTTTCCAGCTCCACATGCGTCAGATCACGATCCAGCGCCAGCACGCGGTCGTGCACAGCGCCGGCCTGGGTCACCAGCACCGCCAGCACCCGTCCCGTAGCCAGCCGCGAAAAGTGAATATGCTCCAGCACCTGCCGCTCGGTTGAGCCGGCAAGCGCCACGCCCAGCCCCTGCGAGATCAGCGCCAGCACATGCGAGGTGCGTTCCAGGTATTCCGTGGTGCTCGCCACGCCGCTGAAGCTGTCCTCAATCTGGCCGCGCCGTGCCTGGCTCAGCGGCATCACATCAGCCGCCGGAGCCGCAACGCCAATCGACGCCGCGCTCATCCGCCCCAGCTGCGCGTCCTGCCGCGTAATCTGCTCCACGTAGAAGCGAAACGCCGACGCCGTAGGCACGCGCCCCGCCGAGGTGTGCGGCTGGTCCAGCAAGCCCGATTCGCCCAGCGTCGCCATCACATTGCGAATCGTCGCCGAACTTAATCCTTCTTTATTGGCAAAGTAGCGCGCAACCGCCTGCGAGGCCACAGGTTCGCCCGTGGCAATGTAGAGCTCGATGATGGCTGTCAGTACCAGCCGCTCTCGCGGACTGACGCGCACCTCTGGCATCTGTTCCGCTCCCCTGGCAGGCCGTCGCAGGAAAAACCCGCCTGCCATCCCACCCCATTAAATCCATGCTAATCTGCAACTTACTCCGCACAGACTGGGGCAGCAATTCTGTATCCATTGTAGGAATCGCAAAACTGCACTGTCAAGAAAGCGTTGGCGTCTAGGGTTGGTTGTAGTAGTCCGTTATGGTGCGCACCACCACGCCCGGCTCATCCACCTGGAGCGTCAATCCGTGATAGTCGTCCGCACGCGCCACCGCGGGCGGATCAAACGAAAGCGTATAGAAGGCATTGGCATCGGCATAGCACTGCTCAATCTGCCCGGCCAGATCATTGTTCGGCCCCAGAATCAGGCCGCCACTCTGCACCGCCAGCACCTTCAGCGCCAGGTTGCCCAGGTCCACATCTGCGGGCCCCCGCACCGGATTGAGAAACGATCTATAAAGCTCCGCGTAAGTCGGGCTCGAGTCGGCCATATTCAGGCTGAAAACGGCCATGCGTGCCTCCCGCAGACGCGTTGAAAGCTCCACGACCGTGTCAAACATCCGCTGCTGATCCTTTTCGGAAAAGCTGTCCGCGTGACGATCGAGGATGGGCCAGCCCCAGCCCAGCCAGACCAGCAGCTTGCGGCCCGGCTTCTGCGACTCGTTCTCCGCAATGGCCTCCATCTGTTGTATGGAGTACTGTGCGCGCTCCAGCAATCCGTCATAGCCCTGCGCCGAATCGATCGTGCGAACATTGCCCGGAATCCCGGCCACGATCTTCGCCAGCGCCTTCCCGTCAAGGGTCGGCTGAGACAGCACATGCACCGCCGTATCCGTCAGGGTAATCAGCGTGGTCGGTTGCGCAAGCCTGCCTCCGTCTTCGCGCAGAAACTGCTCCAGCTCACCTTCCACAAACGCCACCTGCTGGAACGGCAGGTTCACCATATCCAGCACCAGAAACACTTCCACTTGAGGATTGGGCTTGACCAGGATGCCGTCGTAGGAGCGGAAGGAGAGTATCTTTACCGGCCTGCCGTTATCCAACAGCTTCATCTCCCACGGCTGCAAGCCAGTCACCGGCTTCCCTGCCGCATCCCGAATCACCGCGTCCAGCTTGATCTTGCCCTCGCGCAGTACAAGCGTCTTCGGCGGAGTTGCAGGGCGGTTGTGCAGCGCCGGATTACCGGGCTCAGTCTGCTGCGCGCCGGGCTGTTCCGCGCGAAGGGGCAACAGGAGGGTTAGAAACACAAGACTGCACACAACAGACCGGCTCATCCACTCCAACTTTCCGGGGGTGCAGTTTAACAGCAAGCGCAGGCCAACTCTACAAGGACGCCGAAAGCGACAGCCGGGTTGCATTCACGTCCTCCCTTTCCGCAAACACTCGCGCCATCGCGCCGGACAGCTCGCCTAAGGTTGCGTCAGGATGCGCAAGTCGCCGCGAAACAGGTGATATCCGTCGAAGACAATGTCATTCATCATCGAGATCTCCGGTCCATAGGGGTCCGGTCCCGGCGCTCTCCGCGGCGGCACTTCTCGCCCCACGGAGACAGCCACGCTGCGAGCCGGGCAGTAGTAAGTCTTCCCGCCCAGCTCCACCGGGCCGTACTC
>JAJXXG010000327.1 GCA_021781255.1 Acidobacteriota bacterium | reverse complement strand
GGGGGCAGGAATGGGCTACGAAGCGGCTGAAGGAGCGGGCGCTCGGGGAAGGGACAGAGGAGCGCGGGCGGGGTATCCGCCGCCGGTTCCGGCAGGCCAGGCGATGAGCGGGGAGCAGGAGCGCTTGCTGATGGAGCATTTGCCGACGGTGAGGTTTCTGGCGCGGCGAATTCACGAGCGGCTGCCCCAGCACGTGGATATTGAGGACCTGGTTTCAGCCGGCGTGGTGGGGCTGATGGACGCATTCGCCAAATTCGATCCAAACAAGAAAGTGCAGTTCCGCAGCTACGCGCAGTTCCGAATTCGGGGCGCGATTCTGGACAGTTTGCGGACGCTGGACTGGAGTCCCAGAGAGCTGCGGCGCAAGGGCCGTGCGGTGGAAGAGGCGGTGCGCGCGTTGACGGCACGGATGGGACGTGCGCCGGGTGAGAGCGACATCGCGCGGGAGTTGGGGACGTCGCTGGAGGAGTATCAGCAGCTGCTGGGCGAGCTGAAGGGGCTGGAGATTGGCACGCTGAATGTGGAGCGCAACGAGGATGGCGGCGAGGATGAGTTGGCCTATGTACCGGGCCGACCGGACGAGGACCCCCTGTTTTGCTGCCTGAGGGGTGAACTGGAGGAGAAGTTGAGTGAGGCGATCGAGAATTTGCCGGAGCGGGAGCGGCTGGTGATGACGCTCTACTACTTCGAGGAGATGACGATGCGCGAGATAGGGCTGGCGCTGGGCGTGGTGGAGTCGCGCGTCTCGCAGGTACATGCCTCAGCGGTGGTGCGATTGAGAGTGGCCCTGAAAGATCTGGCGTCGGCGGGAAAGATGGCGTCGATGAAGAAATCAACGCGAAGGGTCATTGGGCGGAACGAGGCGTTGGGCTGAACGGCGGCGATGACTGACGGAGAAGAACGATGCCAATAGAAAAGATGTTGAAGCAGGCCGAGATTGATGCGCTGTTTGAGGCAGTGCGGAAGGCCGTTCCCGATGAGCAGAAGGGCGAGGCAACGAAGCGCGTGACGCCCTACAGCTTTGCCACGGCCGGGCAGATTTCGAATGATCAACTGCGCGCCATCAGCATGCTGAATGACCTGTTCGCGCGCAACCTGACGCACAATCTTGCGGCATGGCTGCGAACAAAGTTCCAGGTGGATCTGGTTTCGGCCGAACAGATTGTCTTCAACGAATTTCTGCTGCGGATTCCTGAGATCAGCTATGTGGCGTCGGTGCGGCTGGAGCCGCTGGGGGCGCTTTCAGTTCTGCAACTTGATTTGGCGCTGGCGCCGCCGATCATCGATTTGCTGCTGGGCGGCGAGGGCAAGGAGGGCCCGCTGCGGGAGGTGACCGATATTGAGGAATCGATTCTGGGCAGTGTAATGGAAATTGTGTGCCGCGAACTGACTTCTGCCTGGCAGCCGGTGGGGTTGCGCTTCAATTTTGAGCGGCGACAGATGCAAACGCAGGTGGCACGCGCGATGTCAGTCAACGAGAAGACGTTGTGCCTGAGCTTTGAGATCAGGATGCCGCACTGCTCGGGGCTGCTGAATCTGGCGTTTCCGGCGGTGGTGGCGAATACAATTTTGCGGCGGCTGACCTCGGACTGGGGACGCAGGCGGCACGCTCCAGAAACACGGGCGCGGATGGAGGCGAGGGCGAGGCATATCCGGATGGGCGGAGCGCTGCAACTGCCGTCGGTGCGGATTCCGGCGCGGGTGCTGGAGAATCTTGAGCCGGGCATGCTGTTGCGGATGGATCTGTCTGCCCAGACGGCAGCCGAGTGGCGCGTGGCCGGACGAAGGCTTGCGGCGGCAAGCGCGATACGAATGGGCACGCACCGCGCGGCACGGATTGACTCTGTGCGGCAGGCAGGAACGGGAGGAGTGACGAGTGAGCTACTTTGAGTGCTGGAAGGGCGTGGCCACGGCGCTGTTTGCACAGGCGCTGGCCGGGGAACCGACGCTGACGGAGATTCCGGAGAGCGAGACGGGGGCCGCTGAACGGCCAGACGGAGAGGCCTTTGGATTTGTGGCGCGGGTGAGCGGCGCAGTGGAAGGCGAGTTGGCGGTGTGGCTGGAAGGCGAGGTGGCCGAGGCTGCGCTGATGGGCGAGGGTGCGGACCAGAAGGCGGGCTGGCTGGAGTTGCTGCGCGAAGTGGCCGAGGCGGCGGCAGGTGATTTGCTGGCGCGGACGTGCGCAAAAACGGAGGTCGAGAGCTTTATTGAATCAGGCACTGAGCTTCTGCCTGAGGCGGGAGATGTGCGGGAGTTCCGGCTGGAGGCGGGCGAGCGCAGCTGGAGGCTGTGGGTCTTTGACAGGACAGAAGCAAAGGCCGGGGCGGGGGCCGAGGCAATGGCAAGTGTGATGAACGAGAAGAGCGAGGGTTTGAGAAACGGAAGGCGGACTTCCATGATGGATGACGAAGACACAGCACAGGGAGCGCGTAAGACAGCCGGGCAGAGTTCGGCGCTGAACCCGGGCGTGGAGTTGCTGCTGGACGTGGAACTGGAAGCGGCGTTGCGGTTTGGCTGCCGGGAGCTACCCCTGGGCGAGATTCTGGACCTGGGTCCGGGCGACGTGGTGGAGCTGGACAGGCACATTGCCGATCCGGTGGACCTGATTGTTGGCGACAAGATTGTGGCGCGGGGCGAGGTGGTGCTGGTAAACGGCAACTTTGGCCTGCGCGTGACCGAAGTGGCGGAACCACGGAGACGGCTGGAGAGCATTCGGTGCCTCTTTTGAGTTTGCGGCGGTGGATGGGACGCGGAGCAGAGACAGCACCAGCGGAACCGGCGGGATATGAGTTGAATGGCGCGACGGAACGCGGGGCTCTGGCGGGACAGAAAATGGGGCGGAGGCCGGGCTTGATGGGCACATGCGCGTATGCAAATTGCGAATCGGGCTGGCTGCACCCGTGGAGGAGCCGCACGCTGCCGGTGTTTGAAGGCGGATGGACCTGCTCGGCCGAGTGTACACAAGGGCAGATGCAGGCTGCGGTGCGACGGGAGATGGAGGGCCGCGACCGGCTGCGCGAGGAGTACCGGCACAGGATTCCGGTGGGATTGCTGATGCTGGACAAGGGATGGATTTCGCAGGCGCAACTGAAGCAGGCGCTGGAGGCGCAGAAGCAGGCGGGCAGGGGACGGCTGGGACATTGGCTGGTGGCACAGGGGGCAACGAACGAGGAACGGGTGGCACGGGCACTGGGAATGCAGTGGAGCTGCCCGGTGATGGAGCCGGAGGGGCGCGGCACCGAAAGGCTGGCCATCGCGATGCCACGGCTGTTTGTGGAGGCCTTTGGAGCGCTTCCATTGCGGCTGGCCGGCGGGCGGGTGCTCTACCTGGGATTTGAAGAGCGGCTGGATCCGATTCTGGCGCTGGGCGTAGAGCGGATGAACGGCATTCGCGTGGAGAGCGGTGTGGTGCCGTGGTCAGATTTTCGTCCGGCACATGCGCGGATGCTGAAGGCGGAGTTTGCGCCGGTGGAGCTGGTGGAGGCGGCGAGCGAGCGGGCCGCGGTGATGGCGCTGGCAAAGGCAGTGGAGACGACGCGGCCAGTTGAGTCAAAGCTGATTCGCGTACACGACTGCTTGTGGCTGCGGATGTGGACACGGCTGCCGGAGACGGTTGTGGAGACGGATGATACGCGCGACCTATCGTCGAGCGCATCGCTGCCCGAAAGGGGCGCGGTGAAGGATATGGTTTGCTCAATCAGCGCCTTTTGAGCACTGTATTTCTTGAACTGCTTCAGCAGGTAATTCAGAAGGATTGCCGAATCTCAAGAAACGCCGCATGCGGCCGATAGGTGAAACAGCAGAGGTCTATCGGCATGAGCGAAGTGCGGGCGTTGATTGTGGACGATTCCTTAGTGATGCGCAAGATTGTGGAGCGCGCGCTGCGGCAGGCAGGACTGGACCCTCTGGTGGTGCATGAGGCGGGCAGCGGTACAGAGGGGCTGGACCTTCTGCGCGCAAAGCCTGTGGACCTGATTCTCTCTGACATCAATATGCCTTCGATGGATGGGCTCGAGTTTCTGCGCCAGCTGAGGCAGCAGAATCTCGCGCCGGGCGTGCCTGTGGTGATGATTACGACCGAGTCGAGTGAGGAGCACGTGAAGCAGGCGATCCAGGCAGGCGCGCAGGGATACATCCGGAAGCCGTTCACCGCGGACCAGGTGAAGGAGCGGGTTCTGCCGCTCGTGAGCACGGCGGCCTGAAAGGAACCGGTGCAATACGGATGAGTCCGGGCGAAGCCGTTGAACATAACTGAAAGGTGAAGGGCCGGACCGCGATTCAGACTGGGGGCGGTTGCGGACAGAAAAACAGGGGTGGTGTTGGAGATGACGCAATCCATTCGGGAGTCAGTGCATCATGTCTCCGCCCCGGAGAACCTGGATGCCAGCTTGGATGAGGTTTTCACCCTGATGCTGGGCGTGGCGTGCCGGAGGGGAGACGAGCCGGCGGAGGTGGAGCCGGAGACCGTGACCGCGGTGGTGGGTTTTGGCGGATTGCTGAGCGGAGCCTGCGTACTGCGCTGCGGGGCGCGGCCAGCCCAGCGCGTGGCCGGACTGCTGGCTGGAATGGAGTTGACCGAGTTGGATGACACGGTGAAGGACGCAATGGGCGAAGTGTGCAATATGCTGGCCGGGGCGTGGAAGGGATGGATTCCTGAACTGGCGCCAATTGCGGACTGTCGGTGCCTGCTGTGATTACGGGGTCGGACTACAAATTGCGTGTTCAGGCGCTGGAGTTCCAGTTGAAGCACAACTACCGGTTTGAAGATGTGCCGATGACGGTGATGATTGTCTGCAACGGGCTAAGGCAGCGGCGAAGGCAGGAAACTGAGGCTGACGAATCATAATCGAACAGCCGTCTTAAATTATTTCTGGGGATTGCGGACAATGCTGACGCGAGATGCAGCTTGAACGTTGACTTCGTAAATATATCTTCTGCTGAGACTTGCGGGCCACCTCTGGACGCTGTGCGGGCGGTATAGCCGCGCCGATTTGTCCCATCTTGATACCTCTCTAATCTTTCCACTTATCTCTTCGGTCCCTCATATGCAGGGTCTTCTCGCGCAGGGAGGAACCCGATGGACAGTGGTTTTTATGCGGCGATGACCGGGCTGGTGGCGCGAAGCCAGGCGCTGGATACCGCGTCGGCGAATCTGGCCAATGCGCAGACGCCCGGCTACCGGGCCGAGCGGGAGTACTTCCGCTCAGTGCTGCTGGGCCCGGATGCGCACGACTCGCAACTGGGCGCGACAGTGAATAACTATGGCCTGCTGGGCGGCGACAACCTGAGCATGAGCCAGGGGGCGATGCAGGTGACCGGCAATCCGCTGGACCTGGCGATTGAGGGGCAGGGATTTTTCGCGCTGCAGACGGCGAACGGCATCCGCTACACGCGCGATGGAAGCTTTCACCGGTCGCAGAAGGGTTCTCTGGTGAGCCAACAGGGCGAACCAGTGCTGAACCCGAAGGGCAAGCCGATTGCGCTGCCGCCGGGGTCGGTTTCGATTGGCGCGGACGGAACGATCTCGGTTGCGGGAGGCGCAGCGGGAGAGGTGGCGGTCTTCACCTTTGCCGAGGGAACGCAACTGATGCCCGAGGGCACGAACCGCTACATTGCACCGCCCAAAGCGAAGGCGCTGCTCTCAACGGATGCGGCGATTCACCAGGGCGCGCTGGAGAGCGCGAACGAGGACGTGGTGCAGGGCACCGTGGACCTGATCATGATGCAGCGCCAATTCGAAATGATGCAGAAGGCGCTGACCATCTTCCACACCGACTTTAACCAGTTTGCGACGCAGGATCTGCCCAAGGTGTAAGCGGGCATGCGCGAGAGAAGAAGGGGAAAACGATGATTCGAGCACTGTATACGGCGGCCAGCGGCATGAGCGCGCAGCAGTTGAACCTGGACACGATTGCCAACAACCTGGCGAACTCGTCAACGACCGGCTTCAGGCAACTGCGGCTGCAGTTCCAGGATATGGTCTATCAGAACTTGATTACACCGGGCGCGGCGCAAAGCCCTACGACGGTTTCGGCCGGGCTGCAGATTGGCCTGGGCACGCGGTCGGCGGCGACCGAGGTGATCAATACACAGGGGTCGCTGAACCAGACCGACAATCCGCTGGACGTGGCGATTGAGGGCAACGGCTTCTTTCAGGTGCAGCGGCCCGACGGCACGAGTGCCTATACCCGCGCCGGTCAGTTCCATCTGAACAACCAGGGAACGATTGTGACGACGGACGGCGATCCACTGATTCCGACGATCACGATTCCGCCAAATGCGACGGCGGTGACGATTACGCAATACGGCGTGGTGAATGCGACGCTGCCGGGGCAGCAGAACCCCTCGCAGCTGGGGCAGATTCAGCTTGCAACCTTTCCCAATCCGGGCGGCCTGGAGATGGTGGGCTCGAACCTGCTGCGCTCGACGCTGAGCTCGGGCGACCCGGTGCTGGGCAATCCCGGCGGCACGGAGGGTCTGGGTACGCTGCAGCAAGGGTATCTGGAGAACTCGAATGTGGATGTGGTGACCGAGTTTGTGCAGATGGTGCTGGCGCAGCGGGCCTATGAGTCGAACTCGAAGGTGATCTCCGCAGCAGACCAAATGTATTCGCAAGTCAATAATATGGCGCGGTAAATCGCATGAGATGGTTGAAGTCAATGATTAGGAATCGCTCAAGGTTAGGACACGCAGAGACGGGCACTGGGCTGCGCGTTGAATCGCGCATTGGACCGTGCCTGGTAATGGCTTTGGCGGCCCTGCTTATTTGGGCAGGGGGGCAGCCGGCATGGGCGCAGAGTGGCGCGGGAGACGATATGGTGTCGAGCCCCGCGAACTCGGCGGCTGTGCAGGAGGCGGTGAAGGAGATTGATGATCCGGCGATAGGCGACCGCTGGCTGCTGGTGAAGGATGCGGGGCATCCGGGCGGGCCCGGGCGGCTGGTGAAGGTGAGCGGAATGGGCGATGCGCTGGAGGCGGATGCAACGGCAAAGCCCGTGAAGGAAGTGCGCAGGAAGCAATCCGCAACGGTGGCGATGCCGGGCGCTACTGCAATCGTTCCGCCGAAGAAGGTGATTGTGCACGGGGGCCAGCGGATCGTGGTGGAGCAGAATTCTCCGGTGCTGACGGCGCGGTTTGAGGCGGTGGCGCTGGAGCCGGCCGTGAAGGGCCAGCGGATTGAGGCGCGGCTGGGATTCAACAAGCGCAGGGTGTGGGTGATTGTGCTGGGCCCGGGACGTGCGGAGCTTGCGCCGATGGATGAAAGAGCGCAATGGAGTGCGCAATGAGGTGGGATCGCCGATTAATCGTGATGGCCGTTGCCCTGGCGCTATTGCCTGGTGTGGCAATGGCGCGGAGACCCAAAAAAGATGCTGGAGCTTTTGAGGGCAAGCCGACTCCGCCGGAGACGGCGCTGGCGAACTACATTCGGCGGGTGCGCGAGGAGCATGCGGCCGAGGTGCAGACGACGGGATCGATCTGGTCTCCAGAGGGACAGCTGGTGCGGTTGGGCACGGACGTGAAGGCGGTGCGGCTGCATGACGTGGTGGAAGTGATTGTGAGCGAGAGCCTGGAGGCTTCGACAGATGGGCAGGTGAAAAACAGCCGGCAGTCATCGGCAGCCTCGGGGGTTGCGGCGCTGTTTGGCGCGCTGAAGGCCTCGAACGCACTG